>NZ_JAXION010000115.1:0-13219 GCF_049311045.1 Rhodococcus sp. 7Tela_A2
GGTTCGAAGGTGGCGGCGCCGGCGTCGGCGTTCGGTGCTTACAGTCGGTTAGGTGCTTACAGCGGAATGTTCTTGTGCCGCCCGCGGGTTGCAGGCGCTGCTGCCAGCGCCGCAGCCAGGGTGCTCCGCGTCTTTGCCGGGTCGATCATCTCGTCGACCACGCCGATCGAGATGGCGCGACCGACGCCTCCCGCGATGGCTTCGTGCTCGGATGCGAGACGGTCGTGCAGGGCCTCGCGTTCCTCTTCGGGAGCGGCAGCGAGGGCCCGCTTGTGGAGGATCCCCACCGCGGCCTTCGCGCCCATCACGGCGACCTCGGACTCCGGCCACGCGAACACTGCTGTCGCACCGAGGGCGCGCGAGTTCATCGCGATGTACGCGCCGCCGTAGATCTTGCGGGTCACCAGGGTCACGCGGGGCACACGGGCTTCGGCGAACGCGTGCAGCAACTTCGCTCCACGGCGCACGACGCCCTCCCATTCCTGGCTGACGCCGGGAAGGTAGCCCGGCACGTCGACCAGCACCACCAGGGGAACGCCGAAGGCGTTGCACATGCGTACGAAACGCGCCGATTTCTCGGCACTCTCGGAGTTCAGGCACCCGCCGAGGCGGAGCGGATTGTTGGCGATGACGCCCACGGTGCGGCCGCCGAGCCGACCGAAGCCGGTGACGATACTGCGAGCCCAGCCACCCTGCAGTTCTTCGAAACTCGATTCGCCTTCGACGTTGTCGAGGAGTTCGTGGACGATCGGGCGCACGTCGTAGGCGCGGCGCGGCGACTCGGGCATGAGCGCGCGCAGATCGGTGTCGCCCAGGGCTGCGGCAGCGACGTCGAATTCGCCCTGTTCGGCGAGCATCGACACGAGACGCCGTGCCCGGTGCAGTGCGTCGGACTCGTCGTGGGCCGCGATATGGGCGACACCCGACTTCTTGGTGTGGGTGTCGGGGCCGCCGAGGGACTCCATGTCGACCTGCTCGCCGGTGACACTGCGTACGACGTCGGGTCCGGTGACGAACACACGTCCTTCGGGCGCCATGATCACGATGTCGGTGAGCGCCGGGCCGTATGCCGCGCCACCTGCGGCGAACCCGAGGACGACGGAAATCTGGGGGATGGAACCGGATGCGCGCACCATCGCCTCGAAGACGAGGCCGACGGCGTGCAGCGCTTCGACGCCCTCCGCGAGGCGCGCCCCGCCGGAGTGGAAGAGCCCGATGACAGGCGCTTCGAGTTCGAGGGCGGTGTCGATCGCCGCGACGATGTGCTTACACCCCTCGACGCCCATCGCTCCGCCCATGACGGTCGCGTCGGAGCAGTACGCCACTGTCCGGACGCCGTCGATGCATCCGATCGCGGCGAGGACGCCGGACTTGTCCCGGGCGTGGAGCAGCTCCGTGCTGCCCGAGTCGAAGAGTGCCTCGAGCCGGCGCAGAGGATCGCGTGGATCCGTCGAATGGGCGCGTTGTTTAGCCGGATCCAGGATGGTCATCGAGTGCTCCTCGGTCGAGCGCGGTGGTGGTGGGCCGGGGGGGGGGGGGGGGGGGGGGGGGGGGCGGCCGCCCCCCCCCCCCCCCGCAACGGTGGGACGAGCGTGTCGGGTCAGGCCCGACCGAACGCGAGTGCCACGTTGTGCCCACCGAAACCGAACGAGTTGTTCAGCGCGAAGTCGATCTGTCCGTAGCGGGCTTCACCCTTGACCACGTCCAGGTCGATTTCTGGATCCTGGTTTTCGAGATTCAGCGTGGGCGGAATGACTCCGTCACGCAGACTCAGGACCGTAAGTACTGCTTCGAGTGCACCGACCGCGCCGATCGAATGTCCGAGTGCGGACTTCGGGGCATAGATCGCTGCATGATTGCCCACTGCGGCGTTGATGGCCTTCGCCTCGGCGATGTCGCCGATCGGAGTGGCCGTCGCGTGTGCGTTGACGTGCCCGATGTCGGCCTTGGTGAGGCCGGCGCTTTCGATGGCCCGCGTCATCGCACGGGCCGCTCCGGTGCCCTCGGGATGCGGTGCCACGATGTGGTACCCGTCCGAGGTGATACCCGCGCCGAGGATCCGGGCATGGATCGTCGCCCCGCGCGCTTTCGCGTGTTCTTCGGATTCGAGCACCATCAAGGCGCCCGCCTCACCGAAGACGAAGCCGTCGCGGTCCTTGTCGAAGGGCCGCGAGGCGCCCTGCGGGTTGTCGTTGCGAGTGCTCAACGCCCGCATCATGGCGAAGCTGGCGAGACCCACCGCATCGAGCTGACTTTCGACACCACCGGCGACGGCGATGTCGGCATCACCGTTCGAGATCATGCGGAACGCGTTCGCGATTGCTTCGGAACCCGAGGAGCACGCCGAGACCGGTGTGATGACACCGGCGCGGGCACCGAATTCGAGACCGACCGTGGCGGCCGGTCCGTTGGGCATGATCATCTGCACCGCGAACGGCGACACCTTGCGGTAGCCGCCGTCCCGCAGCTTGTCGACAGCGTCGATCAGCGACTCACCGCCACCGAGACCGGTGCCGATCACGACCGCGAGCCGGTCCTTGTCGACGTCCGGGCTTCCGGCGTTCTCCCAGACCGTCCGGCCGAGAGTGAGGGCCAGCCGTTCGACGAAGCTCATCCGCCGGACCTCGACCCGGCTGAGCGACTCGTCGGGGCTCACCTTCAGCCGACCGCCGATGCGGACCGGGAGGTTGTACTCGTCGACGAAGCCGTCGAGCACACCGATCCCGCTCTCACCGGCCAGGAGTGCCTTCCAGCTGGCATCCACATCGCCGGCGATCGACGTCGAAGCCGCGAGGCTCGTGACGACGACGTTGCGCAATGTCCGAGGAGAAGGGGAAGTCACGGTTGGGCTCACTCGTTGTCGTTCGTGGCCTGAACGCCCTCGGCCTCGAGCTTCTGGATGTAGTTCACGGCGTCACCGACGGTGCGGAGGCTGGCGAGGTCCTCGTCGGGGATCTTGACGCCGTACTTGTCTTCGGTCTGCACGGCGATCTCGACCATGGACAGCGAGTCGATGTCGAGGTCGTCGACGAAGGACTTGTCGACGGTCACCTCGGAGGGCTCGATGCCGGTAACTTCTTCGATGATCTCCGCGAGGCCGGCGATGATTTCTTCCTGAGTGGCCACGTCGTGGCTCCCTTCGTGATGTACCGACTATGTCGTGTGAAACCGGCCGAATGTTTCCGGCCGGACCCGGAAATTTCCCGGGTGTGCCCGTGCTGCGCGACGGTGCGCAGCAACCTAACCGAGTTCGAGTGTTTCGGCCAGAGCGGAGATGTCCGCGGGTGTTTTGAGGGCAGCAGTGGGTGTGCCGCGCATTTCGCGCTTGGCGATGCCCACGAGCGTGCCGGCGGGGGGAAGCTCCACCACCGTGGAAACCTGGGCGGAACGCAGATGTGCTGTGCACAGGTCCCAGCGCACGGGGCGGGTGACCTGCGCCGCGAGTCGTTCGAGCGCTTCGGCGCCCGAGGTGACCGGTGCGCCGTCGAAGTTGGACAACAGGGTGCGGGTCGGATCGCTCGGGGCGATCTTCGCCGCGGCAGCGGCAACCGCATCCTGCGCGGGTGCCATGAACCGGGTGTGGAAAGCGCCCGCGACCGGCAGGGCACGAACGCGCGCTTTCGCGGGAGCGTCCGCGGCGAGTGCCGCGAGTGCCTCGAGGCGTCCGGCCGCGACGATCTGACCGGCGGCGTTCATGTTGGCGGGCGTGAGGTCGAGTTCTTCCAGGCGTGCGAGCACCTCGTCCTCTGCGCCGCCGAGCACGGCGGACATTCCGGTGGGCTCGAGCGCGCACGCCTTCGCCATCTCACGGCCGCGGATCGCGGCGAGGCCGACGGCCTCGTCGGTGCTGATGACACCGGCCATCGCCGCAGCGGCCAACTCGCCCACGGAGTGGCCGGCAACGATCACATCGCCGGGTACGAGACCCAGGCGTTCGAGTTCCTCGAAGGCGAGCAGTGCGGTCGCCACGACGAGTGGCTGAGTCACGGAAGTGTCGGTGATCTCGTCTGCTGTCGCTACGGTGCCGAGGCGCTCGAGGTCGAGACCGGATGCCTTCGACCACAGCGCAATGCGGTCACGGGCACCGGCCTGCTCCAGCCACGGAGCAAGCATGCCGGGTGTTTGGGACCCCTGGCCGGGGGCAAGCAGCGCAATCACGAGCACCAGCGAACACCCTCGGCGCACTGTTGCGAGATGTCGGTGGGAATGAAAGCTTGTGCCCGGATTTGTAGGGATCTTACAAATTCCCACGTGGGCGTCGGCTATCGGCCGACTCTCCCGCCGTGTTACATGTCCGATTCGCGGATTGTGAACCGTGTGACTGGTGGTGCTGGAGATCTCAATTCGTTATGGCTTCGAGCCAGACGACCCACCGTTGCCGCGATTCGCAACACGTACGCATCGCGTGGATTTGTGGGATCCCGCCCAGTGACTTCTGTGATCCGCTTGAGTCGGTACCGGACGGTATTTGGATGAACAAACAGCTTTCTGGCGCACGACTCGACAGCGCCGCCGCTGTCGAGGTAGGCGTCCAGCGTGTCGGAGAGCGACGACCCCGCCGCGGCCAGAGGGGCCACGATGTGATCGTCCAGCGCGGCGATCGCCGCCGGATCGCCCAGCAGTGCCCGCTCGGGCAGAAGTTCGGCCGCGTGGACCGGCCGGGGTGCGCCGGGCCAGCCTCCGACCGCCTCCATCCCCGCGAGCGCCTCGAGGGCGGAGACGTGCGCGGCGCCCAGGGTTGCGGTCGTCGGCCCGATCACCACCGGATCGTCGGAGAATGCCTGCATCAGTTCGCCGAGGAAACTCGCTGCCTCGGTCGTTCCGTGCAGATCGCCGCTGACGACCATCACCAGTCGCTCGCCCTGGACCACCGCGAGAGCGGCACGACCGTGCCGCTGGGCGATCGCGTGCACCGTGGTCACCACCGACACACCCTCCTCGGGCGGTGGTGTGCCGACCACGACCGTCGCGGGCGCCGTCGCGTCCCAGTTGAGCGTTGCCGCACGGGACTGCATGTCGGCACCGGTGTCACCGCGGACCACGGCATCGACCACCAGCGCCTCGAGCCGGGTGTCCCACGCGCCCCGCGACTCGGCGGCGGTCGCGTACACCGCTGCGGCCGCGAAGCCCAGTTCGCGGCCGTATCGCAGGATCGCCTCGGTCAACGCGACGAGTTGCTCCTCGTTGCGGGCCAGCGCCGGCAGCCACTGCTCGAAGAACTCCATGGCCGCCCGCACCATGTCCACGGTCTGCAGAAGGGTCAGGCGGTTCGCCAGATCCTGAGGGATCATCTGGAACGCGTCGAGGCTGAACCGTGGATCGTTCTCCGGGTTGCGCACCCACTCCAGGAAGTCCACCACCGACGTCTGGATCACCAACTGCACCGTCGCGCGCTGCGAGGCATCCAGATCGGAGAAGAACGGCAGTTGCTCCTGCAACACATGCACGGCCTCGGTGGACATGCGCCCCGAGAACTGCTTGACCCGACGCAGCAGCGCGTCGGGTAGGGGAGCGCGGTCGGGTCGCGCAGGCGGTACCGGACGTCCGGAGGGGACGCCCGGTACCCGCGCTCTGCGACCTGATGCGGGCTCGTCGACCATGCAACGAACCTACCCGGGTGTCACCCGGTCACCGTGGCCGAACCGCACGTGACGGCGTGATTCAGGCGACGCCCGGGTCCGAGGTCTGCTCGGGGGCTGCCGTCACGTCGTCGATCCGGTACTTCTTCGCCGCCTCGACTGCCCGCGCACGATCGATCGTGCCCTCACGGCCGAGAGCCTCGAGCACCGCGACCACCGTGGATTCGGCGTCGATGTTGAACACGCGCCGTGCGGCCGGGCGGGTGTCGGAGAAGCCGAACCCGTCCGCGCCGAGCACGGTGTAGTCACCCGGAACCCACTTGCGGATCTGATCGGGCACCGCACGCATCCAGTCGGACACCGCGACGAACGGTCCGGCGGCGTCGTTGAGCACGGACGCCACGTACGGAACCTGCGGTTCCCGGCCCGGATCGAGCAGCGCCTGGCGGTCGCACTCGACACCGTCGCGGCGAAGCTCGCCCCACGAGGTGACCGACCAGACGTCGGCGGACACGCCCCACTCCTCTTCGAGCATCTGCTGAGCGCGCAACGCCTCGGGCATGATCACGCCGGAGACGAGGATCTGCGCCTTCGGGCCCGACTCGGCACCCCGCTTGTACAGATACACGCCCTTGAGAAGACCCTCGACGTCGAGGTCTTCGGGTTCGGCAGGCTGTGCGTACGGCTCGTTGTACACGGTGATGTAGTAGAAGATGTTCTCACCGCCGAACCCGTCGACACCGTCGGTCCCGCCGTACATCCGGCGCAGACCGTCGCGGAAGATGTGCGCGATCTCGTACGAGAACGCCGGGTCGTACGTCACCGCGGCCGGGTTGCTCGAGGCGAGCAACAGCGAATGCCCGTCGGCGTGCTGGAGGCCCTCACCGGTGAGGGTGGTGCGTCCGGCGGTCGCGCCGAGCAGGAATCCGCGTGCCATCTGGTCGGCCGCGGCCCACAGGCCGTCACCGGTGCGCTGGAACCCGAACATCGAATAGAAGATGTAAACGGGGATCATCGGCTCGCCCTGCGTGGCATAGGACGTACCCACAGCCGTGAACGAGGCGACCGATCCGGCCTCGTTGATGCCCTCGTGCAGGATCTGGCCGGCGGCGCTCTCCTTGTAGGCGAGCATCAGTTCGGCGTCGACGGAGGTGTAGAGCTGGCCGTTGCGGTTGTAGATCTTCAGCGACGGGAACCACGAATCCATGCCGAACGTGCGGGCCTCGTCCGGGATGATCGGCACGATGCGCTTACCGATCTCCTTGTCGCGCAACAGTTCCTTCAGGACACGGACCGTGGCCATGGTGGTCGCGACTTCCTGCTTGCCCGAGCCCTTACGCACGACGTCGTACGTCTTCTCCGGCGGCAGCGCGAGAGGCTTGGCGGCGGTGCGACGTTCCGGAACGAAGCCGCCCAGAGCGCGCCGGCGCTCGAGCATGTACTCGATTTCGGGAGCGTCGAAACCGGGGTGGTAGTACGGCGGCATCTTCGGGTTCTTCTCGAGCTCGGCGTCGGAGATCGGGATGCGCTGGAGGTCGCGGAAGTACTTGAGATCCTCGAGCGTGAGCTTCTTCATCTGGTGGGTCGCGTTGCGGCCCTCGAAGTGCTTACCCAGGGTGTAGCCCTTGATGGTGTGGGCGAGGATCACGGTGGGCTGGCCCTTGTGGTCCAACGCGGCGCGGTAGGCGGCGTGGATCTTGCGGTAGTCGTGGCCACCGCGCTTGAGGTTCCAGATCTCCTGGTCGCTGAGGTTCTTGACCAGTTCCTTGGTGCGAGGGTCGCGGCCGAAGAAATGCTCGCGGACGAACGCGCCGTCGTTCGCCTTGTACGTCTGGTAGTCGCCGTCCGGCGTGACGTTCATGAGGTTGACGAGCGCGCCGTCCTTGTCGGCGTGCAGCAGGGCATCCCACTCGCGGCCCCACACGACTTTGATCACGTTCCAGCCCGCTCCGCGGAAGAACGACTCGAGTTCCTGGATGATCTTGCCGTTGCCGCGAACCGGTCCGTCGAGACGCTGCAGGTTGCAGTTGATGACGAACGTCAGGTTGTCGAGACCTTCGGTGGCCGCCACGTGTGTGAGACCCCGCGACTCCGGCTCGTCCATCTCGCCGTCGCCGAGGAACGCCCACACGTGCTGGTCGGAGGTGTCCTTGATTCCGCGGTCGTGCAGGTAGTGGTTGAACCGGGCCTGGTAGATGGCGTTCATGGGGCCGAGACCCATCGACACCGTCGGAAATTCCCAGAAGTTCGGGAGCAGACGCGGGTGCGGGTACGACGGCAGGCCGCCGCCCTGCGAGGCGTGGCTGTGTTCCTGGCGGAACCCGTCGAGCTGTTCCGCGGGAATCCGGCCTTCGAGATACGCGCGGGCGTAGATGCCGGGGGAGGCGTGGCCCTGGATGAAGACCTGATCGCCGCCGCCCGGGTGATCCTTGCCACGGAAGAAGTGGTTGAAACCGACCTCGTAGAGGGCCGCGGAGGACGCATACGTCGAGATGTGCCCGCCGACGCCGACACCGGGACGCTGCGCGCGGGTGACCATGATCGCCGCGTTCCAGCGGATGTAGGCGCGGAAGCGGCGCTCGACCTCTTCGTCACCGGGGAACCACGGCTCGTTCTCCGTGGGAATGGTGTTGACGTAGTCGGTGGACGTCAACGCCGGAAGCGACACCTTGCGCTCGTTCGCGCGCTCGAGCATGCGGAGCAGCAGGTAACGGGCGCGGGTCGGGCCCGCAGCCTCGAGCATGCCGTCGAACGATTCGAGCCATTCGTCGGTTTCTGCCGGATCGATGTCGGGCAGGTAGGAAGCCACGCCCTCGCGGATGACCCGGACACGGTTGTCCTTGGTCGAAGCCGTCTCGTTCGAGGGGCCCGTTCCCGCGGAGCCTGGTGTGGCGTCCTTCTGCGAGTCGGGTCCGTGGATCAGGTCTGTCAACGTCTGCTCCTCATCGTGGTAGGACGCGCAGGTGGGGCGCCCATTCAGAAGGCCGGCTCTTGTGGGGGCCGACCCAATCGACATCTGAACATGATGCTGATCTCATTCTCCCCCATCCCGCGGCGGAAGATGCGAGATGCCCTCTGATCGGGACACGAGAGTGCTCGGGCGGTCCCGCAGCCGAGCTTCTCGACGGTGACGGCGTAGCGTCCGGGGAAAGATTCTTGGTCTTTCCCAGCGATTCGGGTTGCGTTGAGCCTTCCGACCATGTTCGCTTTGACCATTGATCGTCACACACCGGTACGCCGAAGCGATTCGCGCACCACTACTTTTAGGAGGAGCCACCGTGGTCGCCGCGGCGGATGCCAAGAACTACGTTTCCAAGCTCGGTATCACTCACGACCATGTGGTGCAGGAACTCGGGTGGGACGAGGACACCGACGACGAGCTGAGGTCGGCGATCGAAGAGGTCACCGGAACCGAGCTCCTCGACGAGGAGTCCGACGAAGTCGTCGATGTCGTGCTGCTGTGGTGGCGCGAGAGCGACGGCGACCTGGTGGACACCTTGATGGATGCCGTCAGCCCACTCGCCGACGACGGTGTCGTCTGGGTTCTCACCCCGAAGAACGGTCGCGTCGACCACGTGGAGCCCAGTGAGATCGCCGAATCCGCCACCACCGCCGGTTTGACCCAGACCTCGGCGGCCAACCTCGGGGACTGGATCGGCAGCCGTCTCGTGCAGCCGAAGACCGGCCGTCCGCGTCGCTGAACCGGCCTTTCCCCCGAACGAAGGACCAGCACCACATGGCGATCGCAGTGGGCACCGAGGCGCCCGACTTCACCCTCAAGGATCAGAACAACCAGGAAGTCTCCCTCGCGGATTACCGAGGGAAGAAGAACGTCCTGCTGATCTTCTACCCCCTCGCGTTCACCGGGGTGTGCCAGGGCGAGTTGTGCGCCGTGCGCGACGACTTGCCGACCTTCGACAACGACGACACCGCGATCCTCGCGGTGTCGGTCGGGCCGTCGCCCACGCACAAGATCTGGGCGGCCGAGCAGGGGTACCTCTTCCCGTTGCTGTCCGACTTCTGGCCGCACGGTGAAGTCGCTCAGGCGTACGGGGTGTTCAACGAGAAGTTCGGTTTCGCGAATCGTGGGACGTTCGTCATCGACAAGGGCGGCATCGTGCAATTCGCGGAAGAGAACCAGCCCGGAGAGCCCCGTGACCAGGGAGCTTGGGTCAGAGCGCTGGCCGCGCTAGAGTCCTGATGCGACGTGGGGGGGGGGGGGGGGGCGCCCGCCCGCGGGGGGGGGCCCGCGCCCCCCCCCGATGCGGGCGTGTAGCTCAGTGGTAGAGCTCTGGTTTTACACACCAGCGGTCGGGGGTTCGAAACCCTCCGCGCCCACCATGTAATAGGCGGTGAACGGCCTCTTGCCGACCTTCGCTGCTCCGTTCGATCCTGCCCCTGCGCGCCGTCACCTCGAGATAGCGTCCGCTCATGCCTGAGGACGCCCGCAATCGCTTCGCTGAAGACGTCTTCGGCCACGTCATCACCAAGGACGGCAAGGTGCTGATTTCGTGGCAGGGCAGGACCGTCACGACGGTCGCAGGAAAAGCGGCCGAGAAGCTCATCGCCCGGCTCGCGACCGCTGACCGTCGCGAGGTGCAGCACCTGCTCGCCCGCGCGACCGGGCACTTCAAGCACTAGAGGCGTACACGCTGATCTCGCGCGGCTCGGGCGCTCACCGTGTCGGTGGCAGCCAGGTCCGCACCGCCGTGACCAATGCGCCGACCCCGATCGGCAACGTCGGGTCGATGACCGGGGCGTAATGAGGTGAGTGGTTCGACGGGACTCGAGCAGTGCCGGATCGGTCATATCCCCGGTGGTGAACAACTTCGGGTCCGCTCCGCCGAGCAGCCAATACGACAGGGGAGCCCCGGAACTGGTCGCGAGGATTCCGACGTCTTCGCTTCCGGCGCCCGCTCCGGGATCGAGAATCTTGTCCTTTCCCAACCATCCCGCGAAGGCATCGAGTGTTTTCGCGAGCGCGGCCTTGTCGTTGGTGACGACGGGGAAACGTTCGATCTCGGTGATGGTCGGCTCGTCCGGAGCGCCCGCGGTCGCGGCCTCGCCCCGCACGATCCGCTCGACACTGTCGAGGATGCGGCGACGCACCGTCTCGTTGTAGCTGCGGATGTTCAACTGGATCTCCGCCTCACCGGGGATCACGTTCGCCGCGTCGCCGGAATGGATCGATCCGACGGTGAGCACCGCCGTCGCCGTACTCGGTATCTCCCGCGAGATGATGGTTTGGAGGCGCAGCACCGTCGAGGCGGCCATCACGATGGGGTCGATCGACGACTCGGGCATCGAACCGTGAGCGCCCCTGCCGACCAGTCGCACACGCAGAGAATCGGATCCGGCGTACGACGGGCCCGGATGGCCCAGAACAGCCGGATTCGCAGTGCGCGCACGCGGTGTGCGAAGCGCCGCGACGGTCGGTGTGGGGCGCTCGTCGCACCGGTTCCCGCGACGATGGGATGACCCGCACGAATTCTGGAGCGATTGGTTAATGTAGGCTTGCCTTACTAACGACCTATCGCCGAGCGCCCTGCGCTCTCCGACCCGGAAGAGTCCTGTGCCAGAAGCCGATTGCTCACCCGCCACCCTGCCTCCCGACGGGCACGCTCCCGTCACCGCACCCGTCCTGCACGTCACCATGGGTGCCGAGGGCCCCAGCGACGACCCGCGCATGGCTCGTGTGGATATCTATCGCCTACCCGAGATCGACCTGTCCGCGGTGCGCGGTCTCATCCTCGGCGGAGGTGTCGACCAGATCTTCCTCGCGCGCAACAAGGATCTGCTCACGGACTTCGTCACCTCCGGCGGTCGCATCGCGGTGATGGGCCACGCGCTCACGGACTTCCTTCCGGGACTTGGGGTATGGCGCAAGCTCGACTACACCGGGCCGAAGGATCTGGCGATCACGCTCGGCGAGCCGCATCCCGTATGGGAGGGTGTCGAACCCGTCGATCTGAGCACCCGCAAGGGCGTGACCGGATTCTACGGCCGTGGATACATCGACAAGATCCCGGACGGCGCGCTCGTCACGACCCGTATCGGGCGACACGCTCTTCCGTTCGACTACGTCTACCCGCTCGGGAAAGGCCAGGTTCTCGCCCACGGCGGCAACGACCTCCTCGGATGGAAGAACGACCCGAACAGTTCCGCACGGCTGGCCGTCCAGCTCGTAGATTGGCTGGTGCAGCGATGACGATCGTCGAACCCTTCACTCGTACCGACCGCGCACCCAAGCGCGTCCGCAGGCTCGCCATCGTCCACGGGGGCACGTACTTTCACCTCCAGACGATGAAGGATCCCGCAGTGCTCGCTCACCAGCCGGACTTCCTCTACCTTCCCGAACTGCTGCCCGGCGATCTGGACTGCTACGACACCGTCGTCGTGGGCGACCGGCTGCACCCGGACCTGGTCGCCAAGAACGCGGCACAGTTCTATTCCGTGGCCGAACGTGGTGGCACCGTGGTCGCGCTCGGTGAAAGCGGCGCCCACACGTGGCTTCCCGGTGTGACGTGGGAACCGCGACCCACGAACTTCTGGTGGTGGCTGACCAAAGAGGATCCGATGATCCGGACCCGCAGTCACGACCATGAGTCCTGGCAGTACCTCACGACCAAAGCCGTCATCTGGCATCACCACGGCATCTACAACACCGACGCCGACGTGGTGCCCCTGCTGGTGTCGGAAGAGCCTGACTCCGAAGGTGTTCCGCGTGACGCGGGCATGATGCTGTACGAGGACACCGTCACCACTCCCGGCCGGATCATCGCGACCACGCTGGACCCGATGTACCACCACGGCAGCAATTTCATGCCGGGCGCGACCCGCTTCCTGTACGCGTTGCTGCGCTGGGTCGACAACACCTGAACGGGGTCACCGGCGAGTTCAGGTCGCGGCGTCTTCTTTCCGGGTATGCGCCACAAGAGCGTTGGCGTGGCCGTGACCGAGACCGTGTTCGGCCTTCAGCCAATTCACCAACTCGGAGTGTTTGCTCAGATCCGACGCGCGGATGAGTTCTTTCCATTCCGCGATCGGCCGGCCGTACTTCTTCTCGATCGACGGAAAGTACGACTCCGGCCCCTGCACCTTCTCACCCATGTCCGAAAGCTAGCAGTCCGGTCGGACACCCACGTGGTGTTCACTCACATGCGGTGCGGGACCGGTTGCGGAGCAGGCGTCTCCGGACCAGCAGAGTGAGGAACGCGACCACGGACAAACCCGCCGTCGTTCCGAGCACCAGCAGGGCCAAGCCCACGACCCACAGTCCGCTGGTGTCGTCGGACGACGCGTCGAGCGCCCACATCAGCGCGAAGGCGCCCGTCGCGGAGAGGACCACTGCGGCAGCGCCGCCTCGTGAGCCACGGAGAGCCAGGCATCCGGCGACGACGACGGCCGCGACCGTCACCGCGCATGCGATCACCTGCACGGCCGAATACGGTCCCTCCACGCTGCCGTCGGGCAGTTCGCGGTAGCCGGTCTCCCAGCCGAGCCACGCGAACCAGGACAACGCCGAGGCCACGGCCACCGCGATCAGGACCGGAGCCGTGCGTGAGAAATGGGACATGGGTGCACCGTACGGGCCGCCCGCCATACCAGCGTGCCCGCCACCGACGAAAGGGGGCGGGCAC
>NZ_JAXION010000116.1:0-13154 GCF_049311045.1 Rhodococcus sp. 7Tela_A2
CAACCGGGGTGGGGCGCACCGCAGCCCGGACCGGCCGCGACACCCGGCTGGGGCCCACCGCCCGGCGGGGCGCAGCAGTGGGGCCAGCAGCCCCCGCCGCCGCAGCCCGGACAACAGTGGGGACCGCCGCCCGCCGGCGCGCAGCAGTGGGGCCAGCCCACCCCGCCGCCGAAGAAATCGAAACTGCCGCTGATCATCGGTGGCGTCGTCGCGCTCGTCCTCGTCATCGGCGCGGTGATCGCCGTCGCGACCCTCGGCGCCAAGACCACCCTCGATGCGGCAGCCGCCGAAGCGGGCGTGGCGAAGGTGCTCACCGAGTCGTACGGTGCCACCGAGGTCGGCGACGTGTCCTGCCCGACCGGCCAGGAAGTCGAGGCGGGCAACAGTTTCGCGTGCACCGTCACCGTCGACGGCCAGTACCGCTCGGTGACCTTGACCTTCACCGACGACGCGGGCACCTACGAGGTCAGCCGCCCCAACTGACCGGGCCGCCCGCGGGACCCTCCCGGGGCAGCGCCGCGACGAGCGAGGTCACCGGCCGTTCCACACCCCAGCGGCGCGCCAGTTCGTCGAGCCGGTCTGGGTGGGCGGGCACCGGCGGCAACACGTCGGGCCGCGACATCTGCACGTGCGCGTCGGTGGCGACCTGCACCACCGGCAACGCGGCGTCGAGGTAGTCGGCGGCTGCCGCGAGTTTCGCGCGCATGCCCTGCGAGAGCCGGGACGTCTCGTCGGTGACCGCCGTGCGGACCGCCGCGAGCGATCCGTACTGCATAAGCAATCCGGAGGCGGTCTTCTCGCCGACGCCCTTGACGCCGGGCAACCCGTCGGACGGGTCGCCGCGCAGCACCGCCAGTTCGGCGTAGGCGACGCCGGCGCGATCGGCGGGAACGCCGTAGCGCTCGGCGACCTCGGCGGGACCGAACAGTTCTGCCTTGGCCAGTCCGCGGCCCACGTACAGCACCCGCACCGGCACCGGTGTGTCGGTGACGACCTGCAGCAGGTCGCGGTCACCACTGACCACGATCACCGGGTCGGTGCGTTCCTGCGCGGCGAGCGTGCCGAGCACGTCGTCGGCCTCGAATCCGGCGGCGCCGCCGGTCGCGATTCCGGCGGCGGCGAGCAGGTCCAGGATCACCGGGACCTGCGGAAGCAGCGCGGGCGGGACCTCTTCGACGGTGCCGTCGGACCCGGCCGCGACCCGGTGCGCCTTGTAGCTCGGCACCGCGGCGACCCGGAACGCCGGACGCCAATCCAGATCCAGGCACACCACCAGTCGGCTGGGCCGGTGCCGCCGGATCAGCGACGCGACCATGTCCACGAAACCCCGGACCGCGTTGACGGGCGTGCCGTCCGGCGCGGTCATCGACTCGGGCAACGCATGAAAGGCCCGGAACCACAGGCTGGCACCGTCGAGCAGCAGCACCACCGGTTGCGGGGCGGTCGGCGGCGGGGACGTCTCGGATGGGGTCACGGACCACATCCTGCCATCCGTGCGCGACCGATACGCTGGGGATCATGAGCACCGCCGACTCCCGATTTCCCGCCGCCCGCTACGGAACACGCCTGACTCGCGCCGCCGAGTTGGGGGCCGCCGCCGGGCTCGACGCGTTGCTGATCACCCCGGGACCGGACCTGCGGTACCTGGTGGGTTCACGCGCCGAGTCGTTCGAACGCCTGACCTGCCTGGTGATCCCCACCGACGGGTCGGCCGCCACCGTGGTGGTGCCGCGCCTCGAGCTGGCATCCCTCAACGAGTCGGCCGTCGCCGAACTCGCCGTGCCGGTCCGCGACTGGGTCGACGGACAGGACCCGTATGCGCTGGTCTCCGAGTTGCTGCCGGGTGCGTCCGCGGTCGCGGTCGCCGAGGCGATGCCGGCGCTGCATCTGGTGCCGCTCGCCGCGCGCTTCGGCGGCACCCCGGTACTGGCCACCCCGGTGATCCGGCAGTTGCGGATGCTCAAAGACGCCGACGAGATCGACGCGCTGCGCCGCGCCGGCGCCGCCATCGACCGCGTGCACGCCCGCATGGGGGAGTGGTTGCGGGCCGGTCGCACCGAAGCGCAGGTCGCCGCCGATATCAGCGCCGCGATCCTCGAGGAGGGGCACACCGAGGCGGCATTCGTGATCGTCGGGTCGGGCCCGCACGGCGCCGACCCGCACCACGAGGTGTCCGATCGGGTCATCGAACCCGGCGACATCGTGGTCATCGACATCGGCGGTCCCGTCGAGCCCGGCTACAACTCCGATTCGACCCGCACCTACAGCATCGGCGAACCCGACCCGGCGATCGCCGCCCGCATCGCGGTGCTGGAAGCGGCGCAGCAGGCCGCGGTCGACGCGGTGCGCCCCGGGGTCACCGCCGAAGCGGTCGACGCCGCCGCGCGCGATCTGCTCGCCGCCGAAGGGCTCGGGGAGGTGTTCGTGCACCGGACCGGGCACGGCATCGGCCTGTCGGTCCACGAAGAGCCGTACATCGTCGGCGGCAACACCGAGACGCTCGAGCCGGGCATGGCCTTCAGCATCGAACCGGGCATCTATTTCCGCGGACAGTGGGGGGCACGCATCGAAGACATCGTGGTGGTCACCGCAGACGGCTGCGAGCCGGTGAACCTGCGGCCGCACGGCCTGACGGTGCTGCCCGCCTGAGACCGGGCGCGCCGGTCAGTCCAGCACCGAACCCATCACGCGGGCCACGGCGATCTCCACGACCACCCGGGTCGGGTTCTCCCGCGGCTGCCGGTACCGGCGGGCGTAGCGGGCGACCCCTTCGGCGACGGCGGCGACGTCGTCGCGGACCCGCGCGGGACCTTCCAGGGTGAGCCAGCGGCCCCCGTCGACCTGCGACACCGCGCCGTAGCCGCCGCGGGAGGCGTTGCGGGCCTTCTGCGACCCGGCGTTGGTGATCACCCGCGCCACCTGCGCGTCGGGATCCCAGGTGAACCCGACCGCAACGACGTGCGGGGTGCCGTCGGACCGCAGCGTGGTGAGGGTGCCGAGGTGGTATTCGGACAGGAACTGCAGCGCACGGTCGCCGAGCGCGCCGGGGGTGTGGACCATGCCCGGAAGCCTAGAGGGCCGGGCGCCGCCGCCGCGGAACGAGGGACCCGGCGACACCTGCGCGACCGCTTCCCGCGACACTGGCGGAATGAACAGCGCACAGGGAACCGTCGTCGTGTTCGGGGGCCGCAGCGAGATCGGAGTGGAGGTGGCTAGCCGGCTCGCGCCGGGGCGCACGGTGATCCTCGCCGCGCGCCGCGCCGACGACCTGGCCGGACCCCGGGAGTCGGTGCTGGCCGCCGGTGCCGCCGCTGTGCACACCGCGGAATTCGACGCCGACGCGCTCGGCACCCACCAGCAGGTGCTCGACGACCTTGTCGCCGCACACGGACCGATCGATCTCGCGGTACTCGCGTTCGGGATTCTCGGCGACCAGACCCGCGCCGAAACCGATGCCGCACACGCAGCGGCGATCGTGCACACCGATTACGTGGCACAGGTCGCGTTGCTGACCCGGCTGGCGAGCCTGCTGCGCGCGCAGGGATCGGGACGGATGGTGGTGTTCTCGTCGGTGGCAGGTGTGCGGGTGCGCCGCGCGAACTACGTGTACGGCTCGGCGAAGGCAGGGCTCGACGGGTTCGCCTCCGGGCTGGCGGACGCGCTGCACGGCAGCGGAGTGTCGTTGCTGCTGGTGCGGCCCGGATTCGTGATCGGCCGGATGACCGAGGGGATGAGTCCGGCACCGTTCTCGAGCACCCCACCGCAGGTCGCCGACGCGGTGGTGCGCGCCCTGGGCCGCGGTCGCGGCGAGGTGTGGGTGCCCGCCCTGCTGCGTCCGGTGTTCTTCGGGATGCGGCTGCTGCCGCGGGCGATCTGGCGGCGACTGCCGCGTTAGAGGGTGTGGATCCGGAAGACCGGGTACCGGTCGGCGACCGCGGCGAACTCGGCGGGTGCCGCGGTCCGGCGTCCCCGGCGGTGCCGCGCGGCGCGCCCGGCCGCGGCCGCCGCTCGCGGGTGATTCGCGGCGGGGGATTCACAGCGGTAGCGTCCGGCCGGTGAATATCCGGCCCCGCCGCCCGGAAGACCTCGCACAGTGCGTCGAGGCGCTGTCCGAGGTTCACACAGTCGACGGCTACCCGCATCGGTCGCCCGACGACCCGGTCGGGTGGCTGAGCCCCGCGGACCTCGACAGCGCGTGGATCGCAGAGCGGGCGGGGCGGGTGGTCGGGCACCTCGCTCTGGTCGGGCGCGAGGACGCACTGTGGGTATCCCGGCTGTTCGTGCGACCGGACGCCAGGCGATCGCACGTCGGCGAACGTCTGCTGGACAAGGCGCGCGAGCGGGGCGTCCTGATGCTCGACGTCATCGAGCAGTCCAGGACGGCGATCGCACTGTACGAGCGCACCGGCTGGACACTGCTCGAGCGGCGGCCTGCGGACTGGACGTTGTCCGACGGCACCAGACCGATGGAGCGGCTCTACATTTCGCGGTGATGTCGGGGCCGGCGCGTTGCGATGGGCGGTGTGGCCTGGTCGTGTCGGCGAGGGATATCTCCGGTCGTCGCGGGTCGGTTCCGCTGCCGCCCGGGCAACAGCACGCCGACCGACGCGATCGCCAGCGCGACGCCGACCGCCAGGGCGAAGACCAGTTCGTACCCGGAGGCAAGAGCCTCGGGTGAGGAACTGCCGCTGCTGTGTGAGGCGGCGCGGGCGGCGGCCGCCGTCGCGAACACCGCCAGTGCCACCGAACCGCCGACCTGGCCGGCCGCATTGGCCAGACCACCGGCGATGCCGACGTCGCGTGGCTCGACGCCGGCGGTCGCCGACGCCATCAACGTCGGGAAGACCAGACCGATGCCGATCGCGACGAGCAGAGTCGGGCCCAGGACGCTCGCCATGTAGGCGCTGTCGACACCTGCCTGCGAGAGCCAGCCGAACCCGGCGACGAAGCACGCGCACCCCACCGAGACCGGTAGGCGCACGCCGGTTTTCGGCAGCCGGCCGACGGCGAACCGTGCGACCACCACGAATACGACCGCGGCGGGTGTCTGCCCGAGTCCGGCGTCGAGCGCACTGTAGCCCTGCACGTTCTGCATGAAGAGCGAGGTGAAGAACCACATCGCGATGGCGACGCCACCGAACAGAAACAACATCGCGTTGCCGACCGCCACGCTGCGGTTGCCGAACAGTCGCAGCGGCATCATCGGTGTCGCCGCGAACCGCTTCTCCACCACCAGGAAGATCGGCAGCAGCAGAATGCCGGCCAGGACGGGGACGAGCACCTGGGCCGATCCCCACGCATGGTCGGCGGTCTGCATGACGCCGTAGATCAGTGCCGCGAGCCCGGCCGTACCGGTGATCGCACCGGCGAGATCCAGCGGTTCGCGGCGACGGGGCTGCGAGGTCAGCGACGTCATCGCGATCGCGATCAGTACCACTCCGATCGGTACGTTGATCAGGAACACCCACCGCCAGGACAACCCGGTCGTCAGCACACCGCCGGCAACCGCACCGACCATGCCGCCGACGCCGCCGGACGCCGACCATGTTCCGAAGGCCCGGGCGCGCTGTGGGCCCTCCGAGAAGCAGGTGTTGATCACGGCGAGGGTGGCCGGGGCCAGCAGTGCGCCACCAAGACCCTGCGCGATGCGGGCGGCGACCAGTACCTCCGCGGTGGTCGCCAGGCCCGCGACCAGGCTGGCCAGGGAGAACAGGGCGAGACCGGACACCAGCACGCGGCGGTGACCGAGCAGGTCGGCTGCGCGCCCGCCCAGGAGCATGAATCCGGCGAATGCCAGGACGTAGCCGTTCACCACCCAGACGAGTCCGGTGTCGCTGAACCCGAGGTCCCGCTGCACCGCCGGTAGCGCGACGTTCACGATCGAGACGTCGAGCACGACCATGAACTGGCACGCGCACGCCAGCGCCAGAACGAGCCGGGCCGAGCGGCTGTTCGGCCCGATCGCGCTGTCGGCACGGGTACTCGCAACCTTCACCGTCATGTCCACTGCTCGATCCTGTGTAGAGTTGCAGGATGGTTATGCGCATAATCTTATGCGCATAACGAACCGGGTTGTCAAGGAGTGTGGTGATGGATCGCGAGTACGCCGAAGCCCTCAATCAGGCAATTCGCCTGCTGAGCCTGCGCCACCGAGCCCGGGCGGCGCAGTTGCTGGCCCCACTCGGCCTGCACACGGGCCAAGAAGCCGTGCTGCTCGAACTCGACCGGACCGGCCCGATGATCCAGGCGCAGCTCAGCGAGGCGCTGGGTTGCGAACCGCCCAGTGTCACCCTGATGAGCCGGAAGCTGGAGGCCGCCGGCTACATCCGGCGCACCCCCGATCCGGGCGACAAACGCGCCACCCTCGTGGCGCTGACCGACAGCGGCACGGCGCTTGTCGAGCAGATCCGGGAGTTGTGGGTCACCCTCGCGGAGGAAACGGTTCGCGACTTACCCCCCGCCACCGTGGAGCAGCTACCGGGCATCCTGCACACCCTGTCGACCAACGCCATGTCCACCGAGGTCGAGGGCACATCCCGTGCCTAGCCGATACCTGCCACACGGCCGAGCGAGGGGCCGTCACACACGACCGGGTACGACGCCGCTCGTATCAGCTCACGGGCGGAACACCGACCGCAGGCAGTTGTCCTCCTTGTTCTTGAACATCTCGTAGCCGCGCACCGATTCGCTGAGCGGAAGGTCGTGGGTCATGAGCCAACTCGGGTCGAGCCGGCCCTCCGTCACGTGCTCGAACAACTGCGGCATGTAGCGCTGGCCGTGCTGCTGCGACGTGCGGAGAGTGAGGCTCTTGTTGGTCAGCGCGGCCATCGGGAACTTGTCGGTCAGCCCGTAGATGCCGAGGACGGAGACCACACCGCCCTTGCGGCACGCCAGGATCGCCTCCCGCAGCGAAGTCGCGCGGTCGGACTCCATGCGCAGTGCCTGCTTCACCTTGTCGTAGACCTGGCCGACGCCGGTACCGTGCCCTTCCATGCCCACCGCGTCGATGCACGCATCCGGCCCGCGACCGCCGGTGCGCTCACGCAACGTTTCGTAGACGCTGTCGGCGACGGTGTAGTCGACCGTTTCGGCGCCGACCTTCTGCTCGGCGAGATCGAGGCGGTCGCGGAACCTGTCGAGCACGATCACGCGTTCGGCGCCCATGATCTTCGCGCTCGCGGCGGCCATGAGCCCGACCGCTCCCGCACCCCACACCGCGACGGTGTCGCCCGGCGAGATGTCGCAGAAGTCGGCGCCCATATAGCCGGTGGGCACCGCGTCGGACAGGAACAGGGCCTGTTCGTCGCTCACACCGTCGGGCACCGGAAAACAGTTCACGTCGCCGAAGGGCACTCGGATGTACTCGGCGTGGGAACCCTGGTAGCCGCCGAACGGATGGGTGTAGCCGTAAATCCCGCCGGTGGGGTAGCCGAGGACAGGTTGCTGCATCGCGGCGTTCGGGTTGGTGGTGTCGCACACCGCGTGCATCCCGTCCTCGCAGTACGGGCAACTGCCGCACCCGATGAACGACGGCACGACGACGCGGTCACCGACCCGCACCGACGTCACCTCGGGGCCGGTCTCGACGATCTCGCCCATGAACTCGTGGCCGATGACGTCGCCTTCCCGCATGCCGGGCAGGTACCCACCGAGGAAATGCAGGTCGGAACCGCAGGTGGTGGTCAGGCGCACCCGCACGATCACATCGTGCGGGTTGACCAACCCCGGGTCGTCGACTGTTTCGACGGACAGGTCGTTGACACCCATCCAGCACAGGGCCTTCATCATCGGTCTCCTTCCGTGCCGCGTGCGCTCGGACTTCCGTGGAGTGTGGGCATCTCCCCGGTCTGCATCAGTGCCCGGGCCCGGTACAGCGCGGTGAAGGTCAGCGCTCCCGTCACCAGGTCGGGTGCCGGGGTGTCGGCACGCAGGGTCATCTCGGTGCCGCGCCCACGAGGGGCATCGGCCACGGCCAGCACCAGACGCGGACCCGGCGCGTCGGCGTCGTCCTCACCGATGAAGGCGAGTCCTTCCTCGGTGACGTCGACGCGGGTGTCCCAGGTCACGGGATCTCCGCCGGTGTCCCAGTGCCACCGCAGGCGGTTCGCCTCCGCTGTCTCCACCCGGACGCGGTCGCCGAACAGCCGGGTCAGATTGTCGGGATCCCGCCAGAACTGCATGACCTGCGCGCGGGGCGCAGCCACGGTGACGGTCTGCGGTCGTCCGGCGTCGACGGGCCGATCGGCGGCGCGGCGGACCAGGCCGCTCACCGCCTGACCGGCGTTGCCGACGGCCCTGCTGATGTCGATCACGGTCGCCTCCTCACTCGAGGTGTCGTGCAGGATTGCTGCGTGACGCTTCTCTGCCGGGACGTCTACCCGCGGACAGCGACGGTAAACGGCCCGGATGCGACGACCGGGCCGACACCTCAGCCCTTGCGAATATTGTTGCGATCGAGCGTGTTTCAGGCCCGGCGGGATTCGAGCAGCCGCAACCACACTTCGCTGACCGTCGGGTAGGACGGCACCGCATGCCAGAGCGTGTCGAGGGTGACGTGCCCGACGAGGGCGACGGTGGCGGCATGGACGAGTTCGCTCACGTCGGTGCCGACGAAGGTGGCCCCGACGAGGGTGTCGGTGGCACGGTCCACGACCAGCGCGGCGTGGCCGGTGAAGTCGTCGCGCGACAACGCGGCGCCGGCCACGTCGATGTCCGCTTCGAGCACCTCCACGTCGAAGCCGTCGGCGCGGGCCTGCTCGGCGGTGCGCCCCACCGCAGCGATCTCCGGGTCGGTGAAGATCACCTGGGGAACCTGGTGATGGTCGGCGCTCGCCCGGTAGCGGGGCCCACCGAGGGGGCGACCCTCGGCCCGGGCGGCGATCACGTCGCCGCACACCCGCGACTGATATTTGCCCATGTGGGTCAGTGCGGCACGACCGGCGACGTCGCCCACGGCGTAGAGCCAGTCGCCGTCCACGCCCTCGACGGTGAGATGGTCGTCGACGGTGACGGCCGCGTCGGCGGACAGACCGACCGTGTCGAGCCCGAGCGCCGCCGGCGTGGCGCGACGGCCCGTCGCCACCACGATCTCGTCGACGTCGAGAGTGCTGCCGTCGTCGAGGTCGACGGTGACCGTGCCACCATGGATCCGGCCGATGCCGGTTTCCCGCACGTCGGGCCGGGTGACCTGCTTCACCGCCGCGTGATGACGCACCGTGACGCCGTGGGCCCGCAGCGCCTCTGAGACCATGTCGGCCGCGAACGGCTCGACGCGGGGCAGCAGGCGCGATCCGCGCACCACCATCGTCAACTCCTCGACGCCGAGTTGCCGCAACCAGGTGGCGGCTTCGCACGCGACGACGCCACCGCCGACCACAAGCACACGGCGGGGGATCTCCAGCAGATTGGTGGCGTCGCGCGAGGTCCACGGCAACGCCGCACGCAGGCCGGTCGTGTCGGGAATCGCGGCGACGGTGCCGGTAGCCAGCACCACCGCATGCCGGGCACGGAGGGTGCGGGGCTGATCGGGGTGGGCGTCGGTGACGGTGACGGTGCGTTCCCCCGCGAGGCAGCCGCGCCCGCGCACCACATCGATGCCCGCGGAGCGGGCCCACTCCACCTGCCCGCTGTCGTCCCGGTGACTGGTGAAGCCGTCGCGGCGGGCAAGGACGGCGGGCACATCGACGCCGTGTGCGCTGACCTTGTCGCCCACACCTGCCACGTGCCGCGCCGTCGCGAGCACCTGGGCGGGGCGCAGCAGCGCCTTGGAGGGCATACACGCCCAGTACGAGCATTCCCCACCGACGAGTTCGTGTTCGACAAGGGCGACGGTGCGGTCGCTTCCGGCGACGGCATACTGCGCGGCGTTCTCGCCGCCGGGCCCACCTCCGAGCACGATCACGTCGTAGGTGTCGTCATCGGGGTCGCGGGGCCCGGAAGGACTGTCGGCGCGGGTCACCCGTTTCACGGTAGGCGGCGAGGAGCGTCGGCGGACCGGTTCCGGAGGATCGACCGGGCAATTCCGGCGCGGTCAGTCCAGTTGCGGGGACCGGGCGTCGAACACCAGCCCCATCGGTGCGAGCACCCGCACCACCTGCTCGGCGGTCCACTCGTCCAGGTCGCACAGCAACACCGATCGCCACGGGGTGATCACGACCGGCCGTTCCACCGCGGCAAGGAACTCGGCGAGCCGCGCCGGCAGCACCCCGCCGGGGAGACCGCCGGCGAGCGTGACCGCGCCGTCGGTCTGGTCGAGCCACCCGATCGGAGCCGGCGGCGGCGACGGCAACGGTTCCGCCGCATCGGGCTCCCCGGAGGGCGGAGTCCCGGCAAGCAGGATCTCGGCGGCGGTGTCCGGGTCGATGCGCAAGCCGGTGTCGATGCCGTCGCGCACCAACGCCATTCGCCCGTCGGGTCGCGCGAGGACCGCGACGTGCGGGGCCAGCGCGACGATGTCACCGGTGCCGTCGTCGATGCCGTAGATCCGGGCGGCGTGGTCGGGGGACGCGTGTAGTCGCGCCGCGACGGCTCGGACGAGCGGACGGATGTCACGGTGCCCGTCGAGGCGTCCACTCAGCGGTGAGGCGAGGACGCGGGGCCGGGTCGGCGCGTCGACGGTGAGTCCGATCGCGGCGAGCCGCGAGACGATCGGTTCGGGGTCGCCGCGCAGCAGAATCTGCGCCCGCTCGGTCAGGTGCAGTTCGCCGCCGCCGTGCGACTCGGCGAGTTCCGCGAGCGCACGCAACTGCGCTGCGGTGACCACGCCACCGGACAAGTGGACTTCGACCTCGGCGTCGGACATGCCACCAGGCTAGATCGTCGTGCGGTCGCCGACCACATCTTCCGCGGCGGCCCGTCCGGTGTCGATGCACGTCCGGGCCGGGAAAAGACCGTAGGGTGTCGGCCATGTCCGACACTCGCTCCGAGCGCCCCTCGTTCGCAGAGCTCTCCGAGGCCAAGTACATCCTGCTCACCACCTTCCGGAAGGACGGAACCCCGGTGGGCACCGCGGTGTGGGCGGCACCCGACGGCGACCGCCTACTGGTGTGGACGGCGGCGGATGCCTACAAGGTGCGCCGGCTGCGGCGCGACCCGCGGCTGACCTTGGCGGTGTGCGACGCGCGTGGCAACGCGAAGTCGACAGCGGTCCCCGGTACCGGCGTGATCCTCGACGCCGAGCAGACCGCCCATGCGCGGTCGGTGATCGCCCGGAAGTACGGCCTGCTCGGCCGGCTCACCGTGGGGGCCAGTGTGCTGCGCCGCGGCCGCACCGGGACGGTGGGGCTGGCGTGTTCCCTCGATCCCGACACCGGAACTACCGACACCGGAACTACCGACACGCAGTAACCGACGGCAACGGGGGACCGATGCGGCACACCTACTACTCCCAGGCGGTTGCCGTCGCGCTCGCGAACAGTCCGCTGGTCCCCGAGACCCGGCGCGGCCGATGGCTGCTCGCAGCCGGTGTCGAGGCCGCCGCACCGTGTGCGATCAGCCGGAACGTGGTCGTGCAGGGGTTGGGCCGGCTGTCTCTCGGTGCGGGCACCTTCGTCAACGTCGGGTGTTACTTCGACACGGTCGCCGACATCACCGTCGGGTGTCGGGTGTTCCTCGGCGATCATGTGCGGGTGCTGACGAGCAGCCACCTGACCGGGGGCTCCGAGCAGCGGGCCTCCACCCTGACCGGGGAAGCGGTGACCATCCGTGACGGCTCGTGGATCGGCTCGGGCACGGTGATCCTGCCGGGAGTGACCATCGGTCCCGGGGTCGTGGTGGGCGCCAATTCTCTCGTCACGCGCGACTGCGCCGCCGATTCGCTGTATATGGGCAGTCCGGCGCGGTTTCGCCGCACGCTGCCCTGACCGGGATACGGCAGCGACCGGGATCCCGCCGTGACATCGGACACAGCGGCGAGAGGATCAGGGTGTCGTAGCTTTGCTGTGACACCGATCTTGTTCGACCCCGATCTCTTGTTCGACACCGATCTTTCTTCCGCCCGCCCTGCTTTCCGACTCGCAGCATCACATCCGCCAGGAGACCGCATGACCGTGCACGACTTCACCGTTCGTACCCCCGAAGGAGACGCCGTCTCGCTCGGTGAGTACGCCGGTTCGTATCTGCTCATCGTCAATGTCGCCAGCAAGTGCGGTCTGACGCCGCAGTACGAAGGCCTCGAAGCGCTGCACCGCGCGACCGCCGGCAAGGGACTGCAGATCATCGGGTTCCCCTGCAACCAGTTCGGGGAGCAGGAACCGGGCACCGACGCGGAGATCCAGGAATTCTGCAGTCTGACCTACGACGTGACGTTCCCGGTCTACGGCAAGGTCGAGGTCAACGGCGACGACGCGGACCCGCTGTACCGGTACCTGCGCAGCGCCGCACCCGGCGACTTCGGGCCCGATCACGGTTTCCTGTTCGAGCACGTCCGCACGACCCGACCCGAGGCCATCGGCACCGACGAGGTCAAGTGGAACTTCACCAAATTCCTCGTCGACCCCGCCGGTACGGTCGTCACCCGGTTCGAACCGACCGTCGCCCCCGAGGACATCGGCGCCCAGCTCGCCGAGCTGCTCTAGCTGTACCGCCCAGCGGTTCTCCTGCGCCTGCTCGAAGGTGTGCACGCGCAGCGGGTCGGGCACGCGCAGCACGTCGAGCCAGACCGGATTGTGGCAGCACAGGTAATAGGTGTTGGGCATGGTGATCTCTTCGCTCATCGGAGCTGCACCACCGTGCCGCCGGAGAACATCGAATCGTGGAGCTCGATACCCGTAGGCGTGGCGTCCACCGGAATGTCGTAGATCAGCGTGACCGTCGCCGTGTTCCCGGGGTTCAGCTCCTCACCCCAGGCGCCGAGCTGCGAGTCGAAGTTCAGCGCGGCAGTGGGGTCCGGGGAGAACTCCCGGCCCGTAGCGTCCAGGAGCACCTGATCGTCCGGGGAGAAGAACTGCGCGGCCGTGTGCGTGTTCATCACGGTCATGGTGACGGTGACGAACTGGCCGGTGGCTTCCTCGGTCAGGAACGGGTTGTCGCCCACACTGCTCAGGCCGGACTCGAACGATTCGACCACGAACTCGAACTTGCCGTCTCGTACCGGGGTGCCGAGGGTGGTGACCGGATCGAGCGCGGCGGCCGGTGGGGGTGGTGGGCTATACGCC
>NZ_JAXION010000117.1:0-13017 GCF_049311045.1 Rhodococcus sp. 7Tela_A2
CTCGGGAACCGGCCGCAGACGCTCATCGAGCACGAAACAGCCCACCCCCGCGATCGCCGACCCGATCGTCACCGGCGCACCCGGCACCAACTCCCCCGAGCTCGCCAGGATCGTCGTCTCCGTAGGTCCGTACGCATTGAAGAACCGGCGGCCCTCGACCGCCCACCGCCGCACCAACTCCGGCGCGAACGACTCACCCGCAACCACCACCACACGCAACGAATCCATACCGGCCGGATCCATCGACCCCAAAGCGCCCGGCGTCATCAACACATGCGACACCGCTTGCGTCACAATCACATCCGCCAGCTCGGCGCCACCACCGACACCTGCCGGCGCCACCACCACCGTCGCACCCGCCGAGAAAGCCACACCCAGCTCGAGCAACGACACATCGAAACTCGGCGAACACACATGCAACACCCGAGACGACGACTCCACCCCGAAATGCTCACGTTCAGCCGAAATCACGCCACCGACACCCGAATGCGATACCACCACGCCCTTCGGCCGTCCCGTCGAACCCGACGTGTAGATCATCCACGCCGCATCCGACGCCTCCAGCGAGCGCACCCGATCCGCATACGACACCGGCCGCGAGGACAACGCCTCCACCTGCGCGACCACCGACACATCGTCGACGGCAACCACAGGCACCGACCCCGCCACCGACGACACCGTCGGCACCGACGACCCCACCGACAGACACAGCACCGCGCCGGAGTCGGACACCATGAACTGCACGCGCTCAGCCGGATAACCCGGATCCACGGGCACGAAAGTCGCCCCCGACTTCGCCACCGCCCACAACACCACGACCGACAGCAGCGAACGCGGCACCGCAACCACCACCGCGTCGCCCGGTCCGACACCCCGACCGATCAGCCACCGCGCCCACCGCGACGACACCTCGTCCAGCTCGCGATACGACAACGATCCCTCGGCTGCGACCACCGCCACCGCGTCACCACGCGACTCCACCGCCGACACCAGCAACTGCGGCAACAGCACACCGCGCCGACCGTGCGCGCGGTTTCCTCGCGCCGGTCGCGGAGCACGTTCGGCACGTGGTGCCCGTTCGGGTCGCTGGCTATGTGCACCGGTACGGGCGCTTGCCGCGTCGCGGGACTCCGGACGTGCCGATCGAGATGCGTTCACCGGAGTGGCCTCGTTCGAACTGCCGTCGTGTCGTGACATGGAAAGCCCACACCCTTCGCTTCAGATAATTCAGTGGTCGCGCCCGTAATCGAACAAGCACTTCGCCGCCTCGAAACAGGCGACGCTAGTCGAAAGTAATCTTCCCGGTCCATCCCCGGAGCAAGCCCCGACGTTACCCGCAGTGCCTCCGGCAGTGCCGGATCCGGGCGACCGGTGGGGCCGAGGACGAATCGGCCCCACCGGAATCAGCCCAGGTCGGGAAGCTGGTACACGCGGTGCGCGGCACCCCACTCCTCCAGTGGTACCCCGGATACGTCGTCGAGCACGACGACGGCTGCGAGATCCTCGAGTGTCCCCGGTTCCAACGTGCCCAGCGACGCGCCCGGCAGATGGACGTGCGTCACCCACTGGCCGTACAGCACCCCGTCGAGGCCAGGACCCGATGTGGCGTCCGCGGGTACGACTACGACCACAGCACCTGTCGCGGTCACGACCAGGGGTTCGAGTGCCACGACCTCGATGTCGACACTGCCCACAACGGCGCTTCTGGACTCGTACGTCAGCCCGTACTTCTCACGCAGCGACCCGATACGGTCGATCAGTTCCTCGTTGGTGAACGTCTTCGATGCTGTGACGACTGCGGGGTCGTTCGCACCGACCTGCCTTATTCTGTCGCTGTACGTCACGGGATCCGACGGCAGAGCGGCCAGTTCGTCGCGCACATCCGGATCGTCGACGACGATCCGTTCACCATCGGGCGAGGAAACGCCGGTAACAGTGAGGGTCACCACGGTTCCCTCCGACTGGCGCGACATCTCTCCGCCGGGGTCGATCATGGCGAGGGCAGCGCCGGTCTTGACGACCGCCCATGCAGCGACCACCGACTGCACCGATCGAGGCATCGCGACCGCGACCACGTCGCCGGTGCCGACTCCGCGGGCGATGAGGAACCTGGCGAGACGCGACGAGCGCGCGTCGAGCTCCCGATACGGGATCTCGGTGCCCTCGCCTCCGACCGACGGATCTGCCGGCACCGCCAGAGCGGGAGCAGACGGATCCTCTTCGACCACCTCCGCCAGGACCGTGGCGAGTGTCCGCGCTCCGGTGTCGACGGCGCCTGCGGACGGTCCGGACTCGGCGACAAGACGTGCGCGTTCGTCCGCATCGACCAGGTCGATGTCGCCGACAACTCCTTCCGGCTCGGACACGAACGAATCCAGCACACGCACGAGTTGTTCCGAGATCCGTCCGATCCCTGCCTCGTCGAAGAACCTCTCCAGGTACTTGAACGTCAGCTCGAGTTGTCGATCCGCAACGGCCATCAGGGTGATCGGGTAGTGCGTGGCATCGTCGAGGACCACGTCGGTGATCGTCATACCGTCGAGGGATCCGGCCGCGTCGGTCAACGCCTCCCTGTCGATCGGATACGACTCGAACACCAGCAACGAATCGAACCCGATCGGAGTCCCGATCCGCTGTTCGATCTCCGACAGCCCGACGTAGTGGTGATCCAGCAGGTCGGCTTGTTCCGATTGCACGCGGCGCAGCATCTGCACTACGGGTTCGTCCGGGTGGATCCGGACCCGCACGGGCAGTGTGTTGATGAACAGGCCCACCATCGTCTCCACGCCCGGCAGGTCTGCGGGGCGACCCGAGACGGTCGCACCGAACACGACGTCGGCGCGCCCTGTGATCCTGCCCAGTAGAACGCCCCACGCAGCCTGGACGAGTGTGTTGACCGTGACGCCGCTTTCGGTGGCGAGCGCGGTCAGCCGCGCTGTTCGGTCGGTGTCGACGAGGACCGACATCTTCGACATCGTGTCGTTGTCCGCGTCCCGCTGGACCGGAGCGACAATCGTCGGTTCCGAGATGCCACCCATCGCCTCGGCCCACCTCTCCAGCGACGCGGCATGGTCCTGCTCCTCGAGCCACGCGAGGAAGTCCGCGTAGGAACGCGTGGGTGGCAGGGCCGCACGGTCGCCGCGCAGCACGTACAGAGCCATGAGGTCCTGCATGAGCAACGGCATCGACCAGCCGTCCAAAAGGATGTGGTGGGCGGTGACGGCCAGGTGATAACGGTCCTCGTGCGACTTCACGAGGAGGAACCGAATGAGAGGCGCACGCTCCATGTCGAAACGCCGAGCCTGTTCCTCGGCCAGCAGCGCCGGCACCCCGCTCTCACCGGCACGGCCGGAGAGATCGCTCGCTTCGATGACCTGCCAAGGCAACTCGACCTCGTCGAGAACGAGTTGCAACGATCGGCCTGCCTCGTCGGTGACGAACACGGCCCGCAGATTCCTGTGTCTGTCGAGCAGAGCTTGTCCCGCGCGTCGCAGACGATCGGGGTCGACGTCGCCGCCGAGATCGAGGACCGCCTGCATCGTATAGACATCGGTGCGTTCGTCGGCCGTCATCGAAGCGTGGAAGAGCAAACCTGATTGCAACGGCGACAGCGACCACACGTCAGTGAGCGACGGGTATCGCTGCTCCCAGATCTCGATGTCGCTCTGGTCGAGGTCGACGAGAGGGAGATCCGACGGTGTCAGCCCACCGGCACCGGGCGAAGACCCGTGCCGTGCAAGCGCATCGAGCGCTTGCAGCCAATGCTGCGACAGTTCGTCGATATCGTCACGGTCGAACAACCCGGCTGGGAACGCGATCGTCGTATCGAGGCGCGTGCCATCGGAGCCGTCCGAGAACACAGCCTCGATATCGACGCTGACGTCGGCCGGAATCGCGGTGGACAGATGCACTTCCAGTTCGCCGAGGGCACCTGTCGGTGTCCAGACGGACTCGGGTGCGGCCCGCCCCGCGGGCCGGCGGGGCCCCCCGGCCCTGCGTCCGGGCGCGACCGCCGGTCCAGGTAGCTGAAACGCACCTGCGGCGACCGCTCAACCGATGCCAGGCGATCCCGTGCCTCTGGATCGAGATGCCGCAACACGCCGAAGCCGGTCCCGCCGGCAGGAACGGCCCGCAACTGCTCCTTGACCGCCTTCATCGCCGCACCCATGGCCGGCCCACCCGCGAATGCCTCGTCGATATCCACACCGGCAAGTTCGACTCGCACCGGATACGCAGCGGTGAAGCAACCCACCGTTCGTTGCAGGTCGGCCCCGGCCACCGCGGTGTCCGCACGTCCGTCGGCCTCCAGCCGGACCAGCGCGGACGACGACTCCACACCACGATCGCGGCGCCAGCGCACCAATGCCAAACCGAGGGCCGTCATCAGGCCGTCGGTGACCGCGCCATTGAACAGCGCCGGCACCGAGGTCAGCAGCGCATCGGTGTCGGCGGCAGGAACGGACACCTCCAGCCGTTGCACCGTCGACGTCGTATCGACGGCCGGATCGAACGGTCTCATCCCCATTTCGGGATCCGGTCCGTCCAATGCGCGCTCCCACCAGGACAACTCGGATCTGTGTTCGGGTGCGACCTCGAGAACGCCGTGCGCCCACCGCCGCAGTGACGTGCCGACGGCGGGAAGTCGCGGTTCCTGTCCCGCGGCGATCTGCTCCCATGCCAGACCGAGGTCGTGAAGGATGATGCGCCACGAACCGTCGTCGACCACCAGACGGTGTGCGACAAGGAGCAGGATTCCCTTTCGCTCGCCCGGGCCGAAATCGAGCCAGACGAGACGCAGCATCGACCCGGCGTACGGATCGAGGGCCGTGAGAGCGGAGTCGAGGTGTGGTCGTGCGATCTCGGCAATCCGGGCATCGTCGGTATCGGCCGAAACCTCGACCCTGGCGAGCAGTTGCGCCGGATCGACGGTGCCTGCGCTGCGCACGCGCAGCATCGGTTCACCGTCGGCGCCACCTTCGAGGGCCGAACGCAGTGCATCGTGGTGATCCACCACGACGCCGATCGCGCGCTCGAGTGCATTCCGGTCGATATCCGACGGGATCTCCACGGCGACGGTCTGTGCGGCGTGGTCGAAGCCACCCGGCCGGCTCAGCACTTCGCGCATACCCGGCGTGAGCGGAACCTCGCCGATTCCACCGCCCGGCAACTCGTCGAGCGACGCGGGCCCGGTGCTCTCTTCCCACGTGGCCACTTCGGCGAGTCCCGCAACCGAACGGCGGCCGAACACGTCTCGCGGCGTGAAGTGCACACCTCGGGCCTTTGCCCGTGACACCAATTGGATCGAGACGATGCTGTCCCCACCGAGCGCGAAGAAATCGTCGGTCGCGCCGATCTTGTCGACATCCAGAACTTCGGCGAACACGTCCGCGATGACCTGTTCGATCCTGGACCCGGGCGCCCGGAACGCTGTCGCCTCGAACACCGGATCCGGCAACGCCTTACGGTCGAGCTTGCCGTTGATGTTGAGGGGCAATGCGTCGAGCACCACAAAAGCCGACGGCACCATATAAGCCGGCACACTCCGACCCAGCGCGAATGCAACCTCCCCGGTATCGAGATCGACACCCGGCCGAGACACCAGATACGCAACCACACGGGTACCCACACGCTCGCTGCCACGAGCAACCACCGCCACATCACGAATGCCATCCATCCGCCGCAGCGCCGACTCGATCTCACCGAGCTCGATCCGGAAACCACGAACCTTCACCTGGAAATCCGTACGACCCAAATACCCGAGCTCACCGTCACTCGTCCACGCCACCAAATCACCCGTGCGGTACAACCTCTCACCATCACCCCACGGCGACGCCACAAACCGCTCCGCCGTCAGATCAGGCCGCGCGAAATACCCACGAGCAAGCTGCGCACCCGCAAGATACAACTCACCCGGAACACCCACCGGCACCGGCTGCAAACGCGCATCGAGCACAAACAACCGCGTATTCCACTGCGGCGACCCGATCGGCACAGACACCACATCGGACACCTCGACAGTGTGACCGGTCACCGACACCGCAGCCTCGGTCGGACCGTAAAGATTGTCCAACCGCGCATCATTGCCGGCAAGGAACCGCTGAGCCGTGGACGCAGGCAACGCCTCACCGATAGCGAGCACCCGGCGCAAAGACGACGGCAGAACACCATCCGAGTCCGTCATCAACGCCGTCAGCATCGACGGCACCACATGCAGAGTCGTCACACCCTCCGACGCGACAAGACCGTTGAGATACGCCGGATCACGATGACCGTCCGGCGCCGCAACAACGACACGGCCACCGGATACAAGCGCCGACCAGAACTCCCACACCGACAAGTCGAACGTCGCAGCGGTCTTCAGCAGCAAAGCATCATCGGGCCCGAGATCGTATTCGTCCCGCATCCACAGCATTTGGTTGACAATCGCCGCATGGGACACCGCCACACCCTTGGGCCGACCGGTCGAACCCGACGTGAAAATGACATACGCCGTGTTCTCCGGCCGCAACGGCGCAAGCCGATCGACGTCCCTCACCGGCAAACCCGAGTACCCATCGAGGCTAGCGGTATCGAGCCGAACGACGACGATCCCCGAACCCACGCCCTCGGGAACATCGAACTCGTCACGCGCGGTGGTCAAGACCACCGCAGGAGCCGCCACCGACACAATGTAATGCGTGCGCTCCTCCGGCTGATCCGGATCCAGCGGCACATACGCACCACCTGTCTTGGCCACCGCATACATACCCACCAGCAGCTCCACCGACCGCCGCATCGCCAACGCCACAGTCGATTCCGGCCCAACCCCCACCGAAATCAAATGACGGGCAAGCCGGTTCACCCGAGCATCGAACTCCTGATACGACAGCGACACGCCCTCGAAAACAATCGCCGTCGCCGCAGGATCACGCCGTACCTGAGTATCGAACAAGTCCACCAACGTCACCGGCGCCCCGAGCGGGCAGCTCGTGCGGTTGTGCTCCTCCAGCACCAGGTTCCGCTCCTCGACCCCGAGAATATCGAGATCTCCCACCGGAAGCCCCGGCTCGGCGACGATCTGCTCGAGCACTCGCACGAACCGCTCCGCGATCCCCACAACCGTCGACCTGTCGAACAGATCCGTCGCGAACGTCAACACGCTACCGATCCCCGCCGGAGACCCATCCTCGTGGTAGCGATCCGCGGCGACCAGATGCAGGTCGAACTGCGAGGTCTGCACTTGCGCATCCAACCCCGACACCGTCAGACCCGGCAGCTCCAGGCTCGTCGCTGCCAAGTTCTGGAACGACAACCCCACCTGGAACAGCGGATGCCGCGCGGTGGACCGTTCAGGGTTGAGTACCTCGACGAGACGCTCGAACGGAACGTCGGCATGCACGAACGCCTGGAGATCCCGCTCGCGTGTCTGCTCCAACAGAGCATCGAACGAACCGCTCACATCCACGTGGGAACGCAGAACCAAAGTGTTGACGAACATGCCGATCAGATCGTCGAGCTCGCGACGTCCCCTACCCGCAATCGGCGTGCCGACCGTGATGTCCTCGGTGCCCGACAAACGCGCGAGCAACACAGCGAAAGCCGCATGCACCGCCATGAACAACGTCGAATTCCGCGCTCGCGCGAGCTCAACCAGCTTACGATGCAGATCAGCGTCGATGTCGAACTCGACCCTGTCGCCGGCAAAGGACTGTTCCGCCGGCCGTGGCCGGTCGGTCGGAAGGTCCAGCTGATCGGGAAGGCCGTCCAAGGACTGTTTCCAGAACGCGATCTGCTTGGCCGCCAACGACTCCGGGTCCGACTCGTCACCGAGTACCTCACGCTGCCACAACGAGTAGTCGGCGTATTGCACCGGAAGCGGTTCCCAGCCGGGCTCGTATCCGCCGGAACGCGCCACATAGGCCGCAACCAGGTCACGGGTCAGTGGACCCATCGAAGAACCGTCGGCAGAGATGTGATGGACGACGAAGGCGACGATGATCTCGTCGTCCCCCACCGCGTACAGGCGAATTCGGATCGGCACCTCGGCGGTGACGTCGAAACTCGTATTCGCCAACTCACGAACGAGGCCGGGCAACTGATCCCAGTCCGTCCGGACGGGCTCCAGATCGGGCGCTACCGATGAGACCGGCAACACGATCTGAACGGCACCGTCGTCCGACTGCGGGTAGGAGGTGCGCAGCATTTCGTGTCGTTCGAGCACATCGCGGATGGCTGCCTGCAGTGCAGCGAGATCCAGTCGTCCGCTGAGTCTCAACGCGATCGGCAGGTTGTATGCCACGGAGTCGGGATCGAACCGGTTGAGGAACCACATCCGCTGCTGCGCCAGCGACAACGGAACCCGGTCCGGACGCGGCCCAGCAACGAGAGGCACCGTTCCCCCCGAGCCGGCATGTTGCCCGACGTGTGCGGCCAACGCCTCGACGGTCGGTGCGTCGAACAGGGCTCGCACCGGCACCCGAGTGTCGAGCGCCGAGCCCAGCCGTGCGACCACTTGCGTGGCGTTCAGCGAGTTGCCACCCATTGCAAAGAAATCGTCGTCGAGCCCGACCCGCTCGACACCCAGCACGCCGGCGAACGTCGACGCCACAATCTCTTCCACCGGGGTCCGTGGCGCCCGGAATTCGCGGGCTTCGAACTCCGGCGCCGGCAACGCCTTCCGATCCAGCTTGCCCGACGTATTGAGCGGGAACTCATCGAGAACCACCACAGCGCCCGGGACCATGTACGACGGCAACAACCCGGACACGAACTCGATCAACTCACCACGATCTACGGTGGCCCCGGGAACCGGAACCACATACCCCGCGAGTTGATCCCCGGCGCCCGACGACGAGACCACGACCGCAGCCTGACTGACCGAGCCGTGCGCCAGCAACGCACTCTCGATCTCACCCAACTCGATGCGCTGGCCCCGGAACTTCACCTGGAAATCAGTGCGCCCGATGTACTCCAGTTCACCGTCGCTACTCCACCGAACCAGATCACCGGTGCGATACATCCGGTCCCCGGCCGGCCCGAACGGGTTCGCCACGAACCGATCCGACGTCAGATCCGGCCGGCGCACATACCCGCGCGCCAACTGCACGCCGGCGAGGTACAACTCACCCGGCACCCCGGCCGGCACCGGACGCAGGCGGCCGTCCAGCACGTACACCTGCACGTTCCATTCCGGCTCACCGATCGGCACAACATCGACCGATCCCTCCGACGGCGCCTGCCAGAACGTAGCCGACACCGCAGCTTCCGTCGGCCCGTACAAATTGTCGATCCCCGCCGCACTGATACGGCGCACCCCGTCGACCGTCTCCGGCGGCAGCGCTTCACCGATGACGAAGATCTCCCGCAACGTGCTGCACGATTCTGCAGCAGCGTGCGCCGCGAACACGGTCAGCATCGACGGCACGAAATCGGTGATCGTCACCTTCTCCCGCGCAATGACCTCCGACAGATATATCGGATCGCGGTGTCCGTCCGGAGTCGCGAGTACCAACTTCGCACCCACACTCAGCGGCATGAAGAACCCCCACAACGACACGTCGAACGTCGTGGCGGTCTTCTGGAAATACACATCCTCCGACGTCATCGCGAACTCGTGCAGCATCCAGTCGATCTGGTTGACGATCGCGCGGTGCGTCACGGCCACGCCCTTGGGCTTGCCCGTCGAACCGGACGTGAAGATGGCGTAGGCCGTGTTGTCCGGGCGGAGCGCGTCCCGTCGCTCCTCGTCACCGATCCGCTCGGCAGAGACTCCCGCCAGATCCAGCCGATCGATCTCCATCGTCTCGACATCTACCCCGGACGGCACCTCGAACCCATCGCGGGCCGTCGTCACCAGACACACCGGGTCAGCAATATCGAGCACATGCCGGATGCGATCGGCCGGATGGTCGGGATCGATCGGCACATACCCGCCGCCCGCCCGCACGATCGCATACATCCCCACCAACAGATCCAACGACCGGCGCACCGCCAACCCCACCGTCGTCTCCGGACCCACACCCCGCGAGATCAGATACCGCGCAAGCTGATTGACCCGCGCATCGAACTCGCCGTATGTCAACGACTCGCCCTCGAACACCACCGCCACCGCGTCCGGCGACGCAGCGACCTGCGCATCGAACCGATCCAGCAACGTCGACTCCGGCACCGGATGCGACGTATCGTTCCACCGCTCGAGCACCCTCACCCGCTCATCGGCGCCCAGCAGATCGATATCGCCCACCCGCCGCGACGGATCAGCCACCACCGCCTCAAGGATCCGCACGAACCGATCCGCAAAGCCCTCCACCGTCACCGCATCGAAGAGCTCGGTGGCGTACGTCAATTCCGCACTCCAGCCGACCGGCGAACCGTCTTGGACATACCCCTCCGACAACGTCAACTGCAGATCGAACTTCGCGATCTGCGCATCGAAGTCGACACCCGAGACACTCAGACCAGGCAACTCGAGCTCCGCAGCCGCCATATTCTGGAAAGTCAACATCACCTGGAACAACGGATGACGCGCCTGCGAACGCGCAGGATCGAGCACCTCCACCAACCGCTCGAACGGCACATCCGCATGCGCGAACGCATCGAGATCCACCCGGCGGACCTCATCGACGAACTCCCCGAACGACACCCCCGCATCGACCGACGTCCGCAACACCAACGTATTGACGAACATGCCCACCAGATCATCGAGCGCAGCCTCACCACGACCCGCGATCGGCGTGCCTATCGCAATATCGGACTGGGCGCTCAACCGGGACAGCATCACCGCAAGAGCAGCATGCACCACCATGAATTCCGTTGCGCCACTGAGACGGGCGAGATCGGTGATACCCGCACGGACGCGCCGATCGATCACGAAACCATGTGAGGCGCCCCGGTAACTCGACACCACCGGACGAGGCCGATCCGCCGGCAACGTCGACTCCTCCGGCAGATCCGCCAAAGCAGTGCGCCAGAACTCGGATTGCCGCGCGAGCAACGACTCCGGATCCGACTCGTCGCCGAGAACCTCACGCTGCCACAACGTGTAATCCGCGTACTGGACTTCCAACGCCGACCACTCCGGGACCGCGCCCACGGCCCGCGCCGCATACGCCGTCACCACATCACGAGTCAGCGGTCCCATCGAGAACCCATCACTCGAGATGTGATGAACCACCACCACCAGAATGTGCTCTTCCGGCGTGACCCGCAACAGCCGCACCCTGATCGGAACCTGCTGCGTGACATCGAAACCGGTCGTCACAACCTGCGTGACACGTGCCGGCACCTCGTCGGGCGCGATGTCCTCGACACGCACCTCCACGACCGCGTCGTCGGCACCGAGCACCTTCTGGAAACCGACCCCGTCGATCTCCGGATACACCGTCCGCAACGACTCGTGCCGTGCGACCACATCCGACACGGCCGCCTGCAACGCATCGACATCCAACGAGCCCGACAACCTGATCGCCACCGGAATGTTGTTCGCCCCCGAGACCGGATCCAACCGGTTGAGGAACCACATCCGCTGCTGCGCCAACGACAACGGAATCTGCGCCGGCCGAACCCGAGCAACCAACGGCACCCCGGCATCACCACCGGACACCTGCTCCACCCGCACCGCCAGCTCCCCGACGGTGGACGCCTCGAACAACACCCGCACCGGCACCCGGGTATCGAGTGCCGCACCCAGACGCGCGACCACCTGGGTCGCAATCAGTGAGTTTCCACCCAAGGCGAAGAAATCATCATCGAGCCCGACCCGCTCGACACCGAGCACCTCGGAAAACACCGACGCCACAACCTGTTCGACGGTTGTCTGCGGCGCCCGGAACTCCCGAGCCTCGAAGACAGGGGAAGGCAACGCCTTGCGATCGAGCTTGCCACTGCTGTTGAGCGGGAACTCATCGAGCACCACCATCGCCGACGGCACCATATAGCCCGGCAACACCGCACCCAACCGACGCAACAACACCACAGAATCCACCGACGCACCCGCAGCCGGCACCACATACGCCACCAACTGCTCACCCGCATGCGCATCCGAACGCACCAGCACCACAGCCTGACCGACACCATCCAAGCCCAGAAGAGCAGATTCGATCTCACCGAGCTCGATCCGCAACCCCCGCAACTTCACCTGAAAATCGGAACGACCGATGTACACCAACTCACCATCGGCATTCCACCGCACCAGATCACCCGTGCGATACAACCGCTCCCCCGCACCGAACGGCGACGCCACAAAACGCTCCGCCGACAAATCCGGCCGACCCACATACCCACGAGCCAACTGCACACCCGACAAATACAACTCACCGACAACTCCGACCGGTACCGGCACCAGCCGCTGGTCCAAAACATAGGTCCGGGTGTTCCACACAGGGGTCCCGATCGGAACCGCACCCGCACTACCCGCCTCGGCCGGCCCCGCCGTGACATGCACCGTCGCCTCGGTCGGACCGTACAAGTTGTGCAACCGCGGCAACCCCAGAGCAGCACACTGATCGACCAAAGCCGCAGGGAACGCTTCACCCGCAACAAGAACCACACGCAACGACGCGCACTCCTCGCGCGTGGCGACAGCAGCGAACACCGCAAGCATCGACGGCACAAACGACGTCGCAGTAATCCGCTCCCGACCGATCACGCGAGCAAGATACGCCGGATCCCGATGCCCGTCGGGGCTCGCGATCACCACACGCGCACCCGCTGCCAACCCGCCGAACAACTCCCACACCGACACATCGAACGTGAACGGAGTCTTCTGCAACACCACATCATCCGGCGACAGCCCGTACTCGGCTACCAACCACGACACCTGATTGACCACCGAACCATGCGACACCGCCACACCCTTCGGCCGCCCCGTCGACCCCGACGTGAAAATCACATACGCCGTATTCGACGGCCGCACCGGCGCAATCCGCTCCGCATCCGACACCGGACCGGCCGCAACGCCCGAAAGATCCAGAGTGTCGATCGACACCACCGGAACCGACCCGGACCCGAACTCGGAACCGGGAAGCTCGAACCCGTCCC
>NZ_JAXION010000118.1:0-12941 GCF_049311045.1 Rhodococcus sp. 7Tela_A2
GCCCACCACCGTTCGGTGGTGGGCGGCGCTGCGTTCTCTGTAACAATTTTCCCATCAGTCACAGCGCGGCACCCCCGCGACCGGCTCTCCTACGTGTACAAACAAGGTTCGGGACGGGGGACATCCGGCACAGCAGCGCCCGTGCGTGGGCGCCCGGTAACGCAGGAAGCGAGCGATGCAGATGCGAACCCAGCTTGGCGGTCACCGGAGCAGATCGGGCGGCAGCGCACGATCCGAGAGCAGCGGCACACGTTCGGTGGGACGCGGAAAGCGGCGTGCACTCGGGCTGCTCGCAGCCGCGCTCGTGGCACCGCTCGCAGCCGGGATGACCACGGTGCCGGTCGCTTCCGCGCAACCTCTCGCGACCCAAGCCGACCCTGTCGGCCAGAACCAGTCGGGTGCGACGGTGCGTGCGGTCGACTGGCTCACGGACCGCCGCGTGGCGCTGTGGATCGACTCCCCGTCGATGGGAACGCCCATCCAGGTGCAGATGCTCCTCGCCCGCGACTGGAACATCGCGCCGGAGAAGCGCTTTCCGTCCGTGTTCATGCTCGACGGGATGCGCGCCCGCGACGACCAGAGCGGCTGGACGCTCGAAACCGACGCCGAGGCGTTCTTCGCCGACAAGAACGTCAACGTCGTCCTTCCGGTCGGTGGCCAGTCCAGCTTCTACTCGGACTGGGTGGACCAGAACAACGGCCAGAACTACAAGTGGGAGACGTTCCTGACGAAGGAACTCCCGCCCATCCTCGAGAAGGACTGGCGCAGCACGGACAAGCGCGGTGTCGTCGGCCTCTCGATGGGCGGCACGGCCGCGATGTTCCTCCCGGCGCGCAACCCCGGTTTCGCGCAGTTCGCCGCATCGCTGTCGGGCATCCTCACCACCACGACCCTCGGCATGCCCGAGGCCATCCACTACGCGATGCAGGATGCGGGTGGGTTCGACTCGGAGGCGATGTGGGGTGAACCCGGCGGCGAGGGCTGGGAGGCGCACGACCCGTATCTCCTCGCCGACAAGCTGCGAGGCGTGAGCCTGTACGTGTCGAGCGGAAGCGGCAGTGCCGGTCCGTACGACGACCCGTCGAGCGTTCCCGGCGTCAGTACCAACTACGCGGGCATGGGCCTCGAAATCTTGTCGCGCCTGACGTCCCAGGCGTTCGCGACGAAGCTGAAGAAGACCGGTATCCCGGCGCAGATCGTGTACCGGCCCTCCGGCACCCACACGTGGAAGTACTGGGAATTCGAGCTGCACCAGTTGTGGCCGCAGCTCGCGAACACACTCGGTGTCGAGGTGGAGAAGCCGGCGTGCGCGCCTGCCGGAGCCATCGCAGACGTTGCCGCTGCCGGCCCGTGGCTGGGCGACTGCCTCACCGCCGAATACCCGGTTGCCGGTGGCACCGTGCAGGACTTCCGCTTCGGGCGGGTCTTCTCGTCCGACGGAGTGACCGTCCCGGTCGCCGGCGCGATCGGCGGGCTCTACCAAGGCAGCGGCGGACCCGCGGGAGCGCTCGGCTACCCGGTCACCGAGGAACGCGGCACCGCGGACGGGCGCGGCCGGTACAACCACTTCCGCAACGGCGCGATCTACTGGACTCCCGAACACGGCGCGCGCCCGGTGCGGGGCGCGATCTTCGAAGAGTGGAAGCGCCAGGGCTGGGAAGGTGGCCCTCTCGGTTACCCGGTCCTCGACGAGGCGCGAACCCCGGACGGTCGCGGCGTCGTGCAGGGCTTCGAGATCGGGGCGATGTACTGGTCGGAGCAGACCGGTGCGCACGCGGTCCAGGGCATGATCATGGACAAGTACGGTCAGCTCGGCTACGAGGGCGGAGTGCTCGGGTTCCCGATCTCGAGCGAGCAGGTCGTCAAGGACAACGGCCGCGTCGCCGACTTCGAGAACGGCCGCATCTACTGGAGCCAGCCCACCGGCGCGTGGCCCGTGCGCGGCAAGGTCCTCGACGCGTGGTCCGCGGAGGGTGCCGAGAACGGCCGCCTGGGCTATCCCGTCGGCGACGAGTTCCCGGCCGAGGGTGGACGCGGTGTCCAGCAGAACTTCCAGAACGGCTTCGTCACCGTCGACGGCGACGCGGTTACGCTGCACCCGTAACCCGCCCGGGGACTGTTACTCCCGCACGCGCGGCCGGGGCGGGGGCGGCGGGGGCGGGGGGGGGCGCCGCCCCCCCCCCCGGTGCGCTATGTAGCCTGGGGCACACCCTGTTCCAGTTCTGCTCGATACCGGATGTGAGGACACCACCACATGCCTGCACGGACCCGCTCGCGCTCTACCCGCGTCTTCGGCGCACTCGCCGCGGCAATCGCCGCCACCGCAGTTCTGTCCGCCTGCGGAAGCGACGACTCCACCGCTACGAGCACACCGACGACGACCGGTGTGACGACGTCGACCAGTACGGTGTCTCCCACCGACGAGGCGGACGAGACCGGCGCGGGCGAGACCTCGAGCACCACCGCGAGTGGTGACGAGTCCGCACCGCCCGCCGCGACGCCGGCCCCCGGTGGCGGGGCACCCGGTGGGGCGCCCGCTCCCACCGCGGAAGGCGACGAGTTCCTCGCCGCGCTGCGTGCCGAGGGTGTCGAGCCGTCCGACGAGGCCGGCGCGATCAGCATCGCGGACTACATCTGCAGCGCTCAGGCGCAGGGTGGCTCCCCGTCCGAGGTGAAGACGTTCGTCACCGCCTTGGTCGGCAGCGAGTCGGTCACCTCCGGCGGCGAGATCACCGAGGAACAGGCCGCTGCTACCGCGGACACTTACATCGCCGTCGCGGGCGACACGTACTGCAGCTAGGAAGGTCGGCACGATGGTCAGGACGAAGCAGCGCCGTAGTGGGCGCACAATCGTGGTTCTGGGGGCGCTGCTCCTCCTGGCCGTCGTGCTGGTGCTCTGGTACCTGCTTGCGGGACGGCTCGATGTGCCGGGCCCGACCCCACCGCAGGGTCCCGACGACACGCAGTCGCAGCCGGCGTCGTGCCCGGATGTGCAGGTCGTCAGCGTGCCGGGGACGTGGGAGTCGGCGATCGGGGACGATCCCTACAATCCGACCGCAAACCCCATGTCGTTGATGCTCAACGTGACGCGCCCGCTCCAGGAGCGGTTCGATCCGCAGCGGGCGGACGTGTACACCGTCCCGTACGTCGCTCAGTTCTCGAACCCGATCGCCATTCCCCCGGACGGTCAGCAGTCGTACAACAACAGCCGCGGCGCGGGTACGGCGGCGACCACAGATTTCCTGTCGCAGCGCTTCACCGAATGCCCGCTCACGAGCTATGTGCTCACCGGCTTTTCGCAGGGTGCGGTGATCGTGGGTGACGTAGCGGCGCAGATCGGTGCCGGCAACGGTCCGGTTCCGGCGGATCGTGTCCTCGGGGTCGCACTGATCGCGGACGGCCGGCGCGACGGCGTGTCGGGAACCGACATCGGAGCCCCCGTCGCGGGAGTGGGCGCGGAACTGTCGCTCGCCGGACTGCGACTGCCGGGCATCACCATGACGGGCGAACGTCCGGGCGGTTTCGGAGCGCTCGACGACCGCACCGTGCAGATCTGCGCGCCGACCGACAGCATCTGCGACGCCCCTGCGAACGCGTTCAATCCGTCGAACTGGGCGACTGCTGCGCCGCGCATCCTCGAGTACGTGAACAACCCGATCCATGCGCAGTACAACTGGTATGTCGTCGACGAGAACGGGACCACCGCACCGCAGTGGATCACGTCGTGGGCGACCGATTTGATCGAATCCGCCCCGCATCCTGCCGAGGAGTGAGGTTCCTCGAGGGTTACTCGCCAGTAGTGTCGGTCGTCACCACCGGGTGCAACGGTCCTGCCGTCGGCCTCTAGACTCATCCCTCGGCCGACACGCCCGGCCGATCCGGGGCGCGCGGTTCGCGATGACTGCCACAGGAGAAGAGGTCCGATGGGTGCCAGCGACGGAGCGGCGAATACCCGCCCGGCGATGGGGCGTACCCGCACCGGCGACCTCGGCCTCCGCTGCGTTCCGATGATCCACGTCACTACCACGTCGTCCGCGCGTCTGCGCGTCGATATCGGTCCGGTGCGCCGCGCGCACGTTTCGGGCGGGCCGAGGCGGGTACTGCGCAGGTCGGGGGATGACACCGGCACGCATACCGGGCCCGGGACCCCTGCGGAAAGGGCGCCGAATGTGCACAGCGGGTCGGCGATGTCGTATGTTGGTGGCTTCCCGAAGGGGACGGAAGTGCCTGTCCCGTCGATTCCGGTATTCGTGGGGTGGGTAAGCGATGCCGATCTGTAACATATCCGTGACCTCGGACCGATGAACACCTTCAGTGAGTCGTACACAGACGCTGTTCGCGGTGTTCGAGGAGATGATCTGGCAGCGCAAGAAAGAGTTAGGGGCGCAACCATGTCGAGTGGTTGTGGGATCGCTTCGACAGGGAGAAGGAATTGAGCGTCGGGTTCGAAGAGTTCATCGATGAAAACGGCCGGATCAACTTGCCGGAGGGGAACACGCTGCTCGATCACCTCGAGCAGAACGTGGCCTCCAACGGTGACGAGACGGCTTACCGCTACATCGACTACTCGCGGGAACGGGACGGTGAGGTCCACGAACTGACGTGGAACCAATTCGGCGTCCGGCTCAAGGCCATCGCCGCGCGATTGCAGCAGGTCACCGATCCCGGCGACCGGGTAGCGATCCTCGCCCCTCAGGGCCTCGACTACGTGGTCTCCTTCTTCGCCGCGATCTACGCGGGCGTCATCGCCGTACCGCTGTTCGATCCCGACGAGCCCGGCCACACGGACCGGTTGCACGCCGTTCTGGGCGACTGCACTCCGAGCGCGATCCTCACCGCCACCTCGTCTGCCGCAGGTGTCCGGCAGTTCTTCCGCCCCCTCCCCGCCGCGCAGCGTCCCCGGGTAATCGCCGTCGACGCGATCCCCGACACGCTCGCGGACTCGTGGACCAGCCCCGCGGTCTCCACCGACGACATCGCGTACCTGCAGTACACGTCGGGCTCGACCCGCGTCCCGGCCGGCGTGGAGATCACCCACCGCTCGGTGCTCACCAACGTCATCCAGATGGCCGATTCGATCGAGCTCAACGAGACCTCGCGTGGCGTGACCTGGTTGCCGCTGTTCCACGACATGGGCCTGCTGACGGTGATCCTGCCCGCGATCGGCGGAAAGTACATCACCATCATGAGCCCGCGTGCGTTCGTCGCACGTCCCGGTCGCTGGATCCGCGAACTCGCCGCCGTCTCCGACGGTGCCGGCACGTTCGCCGCCGCGCCCAACTTCGCCTTCGAGCACGCCGCCGCGCGCGGCCTGCCCAAGGACGGCGAAACCCTCGACCTGAGCAACGTCATCGGCCTGATCAACGGCAGCGAGCCGGTGACCACGTCGTCGATGCGCAAGTTCAACGAGGCGTTCGCGCCGTACGGCCTGCCCAAGACCGCGATCAAGCCGTCGTACGGGATGGCCGAGGCGACGCTGTTCGTCTCGTCCACCAAGCACAGCGACGAAGCGAAGGTCCTCTACGTCGACCGCGACGAACTCAACCGTGGCCGGGTCGTGCGCGTCGACCGCGACGCCGAGAACGCGATCCCGCAGGTGTCCTGTGGTTTCGTGTCGATCAGCCAGTGGGCCGCGATCGTCGACGCCGAGACCGGCGCCGAGGTTCCGGACGAGCACGTCGGCGAGATCTGGCTGCGCGGCGACAACGTCGGCATCGGCTATTGGGGTCGTAAGAAGGAAACCGACGAGACCTTCCACAACAAGATCACGCAGCGGCTTCCCGAGGGCAGCCACGCCGAGGGCACCCCCGACGACGCCAAGTGGCTCCGCACGGGCGACTACGGCGTGTACATCGACGGTGAGCTGTACATCACCGGACGCGTCAAGGACCTCGTCATCGTCGACGGCCGCAATCACTACCCGCAGGACCTCGAGTACTCGGCTCAGGAGGCCAGCCCCGCGCTGCGCCCCGGGTTCGTGGCCGCGTTCGCGGTGCCTGCCAACCAGCTTCCGCAGGTGGTGTTCGAGAACGCCGCCTCCGGCCTCGAGTTCGACGCGGACGATTCGTCCGAGCAACTCGTCGTGGTCGCCGAGCGCGCACCGGGTGCGGGCAAGGTCGACCCGCAGCCGGTCGCGGATGCCGTGCGCGCCGCGATCTCGGCACGCCACGGCGTGACGGCACGCGACGTGCTGCTCGTTCCCGCGGGTTCCATCCCGCGTACTTCCAGCGGAAAGATCGCACGGCGCGCCTGCAAGGCCGCCTACATCGAGGGAACGCTGCGCGGTGGTCACCAGCAGCAGGCGTTCCCCGACAGCGTGTGAAGAAATGTTCTTGTTCCCGGGTAGCGTGGTGGGTTGATGGCTGACATGGAAATGACCGTTGCGGAACTGCGCGACTGGCTGCGGAACTGGATCGCAAACACGACCGGCCAGCCGGTCTCGCAGATCACGGATGATCGTCCGCTCGAGGAGTTCGGACTGTCGTCCCGCGACGCGGTGGCCTTGAGCGGTGAGATCGAGGATCTTCTCGACGTCACCCTGAACGCGACGATCGCGTACCAGCATCCGACCATCGCGTCGCTGGCAACGCGCATCATCGAGGGCGAACCGGAACGTCCCGAAGACGACGACGACGCGTCTCTGTATGCGGCGCGACCGTCGGGGGCGTCGAAGGACGTCGCGATCGTCGGTGTGTCGACGCGCTTCCCGGGTCATATCGAGACGCCGGAGCAGATGTGGGACCTGCTCTCGTCCGGGCGGGACGCCATCGTCGATCTTCCCGAGGGCCGCTGGTCGGAGTTCGAGGGCGACCCGGCCGTCCGCGAGTCGATCCGCAAGGCCAACACCCGTGGTGGCTACCTCGACGACGTCAAGGGCTTCGACGCCGAGTTCTTCGCGATGTCGCCGCGCGAGGTCGAGATGGTCGACCCGCAGCAGCGTCTCGCGCTCGAACTGACGTGGGAGGCGCTCGAGCACGCGCACATTCCTCCGAGCGACCTCAAGGGTGGTTCGGTCGGTGTCTTCATCGGCAGTTCGGCGAGCGACTACATGCTGCTGGCCTCGGTCGACCCGTCCGTTGCGCACCCGTACGCGCTGACGGGTACGTCGTCCGCGGTCATCGCCAACCGCGTCTCGTACTTCTACGACTTCCACGGCCCCTCGGTCACCCTCGACACGGCGTGCTCGTCGTCGCTCGTCGCGGTGCATCAGGCGGTGCGTGCGCTGCGCGGCGGTGAAGCCGATGTCGCGCTGGCCGGTGGCGTCAACATGCTGCTCGCGCCGGCCGGAACCCTCGGTTTCGACGAACTCGGCGTCATGGCTCCCGACGGCCGCATCAAGGCTTTCTCCGCCGACGCCGACGGCATGATCCGTGCCGAGGGCGGCGGTCTCGTCGTGCTCAAGCGTCTCGAGGACGCCGAGCGCGACGGCGACAACATTCTCGCCGTCATCGCCGGCACGGCCGTCAACCAGGACGGCCGTTCGAACGGCCTGGCGGCCCCCAACCCGGAAGCACAGGTCGACGTGCTGCGCCGGGCCTACCGGGACGCGCAGATCCTGCCGTCGGGTGTCGACTACATCGAGGCACACGGCACCGGCACGGTGCTCGGTGACCCGATCGAAGCCGATGCACTCGGGCGGGTCGTCGGCCGCGGCCGCGATGCCGACAAGCCGGTGCTCCTCGGTTCGGCGAAGACCAACTTCGGCCACCTCGAGTCGGCTGCCGGTGCTGCGGGCCTGATCAAGGTCGTGCTCGCGATGCAGGAGGACGCGCTTCCTCCGACGCTGAACTACACCGCGCCCAACCCGTACATTCCGTTCGACAAGGCGCATCTCCAGGTCATTCCCGACGGTGCGAAGTGGCCCCGGTACACGGGACGCGCGGTCGCGGGCATTTCCGGTTTCGGATTCGGCGGCACCAACGCGCATGTCGTGGTGCACGAATACACCGGCCCCGACGGGCAGGAAGCAGCCGAGGCCGAGGTCGAGATCGTGTCCGACGCCGTCTCCGAGATCGCCGGCACCCCCGCGGAACCGGCTCGTGAGATGCCGGTCGTGCTCGCGGTGTCCGCTCCGATGCCGTCCCGCCGTCGCCGCGCCGCCGCCGACCTCGCCGACTGGCTCGAGACCGAGCAGGGCAGCACGACTCCGCTCGCCGACGTCGCCCGCACGCTCGCGCGTCGCAATCACGGTCGCTCCCGCGCGGTCGTGGTCGCTGCCGACCGTGCCGAGGCCATCGCCGGTCTGCGCGCCGTCGCCGCCGGCAAGCCGGCCCAGGGTGTCTTCACCGCCGACTCTCCCGCGTCCGCGGGACCGGTGTGGGTGCTGTCCGGTTTCGGTGCCCAGCACCGGAAGATGGCAAAGCAGCTGTATCTCGAGAACCCGGTGTTCGCGCGGGCCGTGGACGAGGTCGACGAGCTGATCGTCGACGAGTCCGGTTACTCCATGACGGAGAAGTTCCTCGACGACAGCCAGGACTACGACGTCGAGACCGCGCAGGTCGGGATCTTCACGATCCAGATCGGCCTCGCGGCGGTACTGCGCCACCACGGTGCCGAGCCCGCCGCGATCGTCGGGCACTCGATGGGTGAGGCTGCCGGCGCGTACATCTCCGGTGGACTCGCGCTCGAGGACGCCGTGCGCGTCATCTGCGCCCGCTCGCGGCTGATGGGTGAGGCGGAAGGCCAGCTCGAGGGCGACGACATCCGTCTCATGGCGCTCGTCGAATACAGCGCCGACGAGATCACCTCGGTGCTCCCGGACTTCCCGCACCTCGAGGTGTGCGTCTACGCCGCGCCCACCCACACGGTCATCGGTGGCCCGCAGGGCGAGGTCAACGAGATCGTCGCCCGCGCCGAGGCCGAGGAGAAGTTCGCTCGTGTCCTGCAGACGAAGGGCGCGAGCCACACCTCGCAGGTCGACCCGATTCTCGGTGAGCTCGCTGCCGAACTCGCGGGTATCGAGCCGCACCCGCTGAAGGTCGCCGTGTACTCGTCGGTGGACCAGGAAACCCTGTATCGGCCGGGACACGAAGGCATTCACGGGGTCGAGTACTGGACCAAGGGCATGCGCCACAGCGTGTACTTCACGCAGGCCGTGCGCCAGGCGCTGTCCGACGGCCACACCACCTTCGTGGAGCTCAACGCCAATCCCGCGACGCTCATGTCGGTCGCGTCGACCGCTTTCGACGCGGGCGTGCAGGACGGACAGTTCATCCAGACGCTCAAGCGCAAGGAAGACGAGTCGCTCGGCGTGCTCCTCGCCCTCGCGCAGCTGTATGTGCACGGGCATCCCGTGGACTTGGGCAGCCTGCTCCCCGAGGGGGACTACGCCGAGATCCCGCGGACCGCGTTCCTGCGGAAGCCGTACTGGGTCGAGGCCCGCATCGGCTCCGCGGGCAACAGCCGGGTTCCCGGTGCGCACGTCGCACTCCCCGACGGCCGGCACGTGTGGGAGGTGCAGGCTTCGGCCGTCGCCGATCCCGCCGCGCTGCTCGTGGCCGCGGCCTCGCAGGTGCTCGCGGACGTGACGCTCACCGCGTCGATGCCGCACGCACCGGTGCCCGCAGCCGGGACGCTCACCACCACGCTCACCCGCCATCCCGGTGGTGCGTCGCTGCAGGTACACGCTCTCGACGACGGCGGGTTCACGCTCGTCCACGAGGGTGTCGTCACCTCCGGTGAGGTGCTGTCCGCACCTGTTGCCGCCACCGCGGCGTCGACCCGTACGGACGAGGACACCGCCGAGGTGGCCGAGAGCGCCGGCGACCGATGGGATCCGGCCGGCTCGCAGACCCTCGAGGATCGGCTCGCGCTGATCGTCGCGGAGTCGATGGGATACGCGCCCGAGGACCTGCCGGTCGAGATTCCGCTGATCGAACTGGGCCTCGATTCGCTCATGGCGGTCCGGATCAAGAACCGGGTGGAGTACGAGTTCGACATTCCGCAACTCCAGATCTCCGCGGTGAAGGATGCGAGCCTGCGCGACGTCGCGAAGTACCTGCGGTACGCCGTCGAGAACCGCGAGGAAGTCGCGGCACTCGCCGAGCAGCAGGCCGCGGACAAGGCTGCCGAGCGCGCGGCGGACGCCGCAGAAGACGCAGCGGCCGACGAGCAGGCACCGACCTCGGTGGAGGACACCACGGTCGTCGCCGAAGCCGAGCAGATCCTGGAGGACGCGGCGCCTGCCGCGCCGGCCGAGACCGCGCCGGAGACCGCTCCGGCCGAGACCGCGTCGTTGGACACCACCGATGACGGTGGCGTCGATGTGCCCCCGCGCGACGCCGCCGAACGCCTGACGTTCGCGTCGTGGGCGGTGGTCACCGGGCGGTCGGCGAAGAGCATCTTCAACACGCTTCCCACGCTGGACGACGAGAAAGCCGGCAAGCTCGCGGCCCGTCTGACGGAGCGTTCCGGAGGCAGCATCACCGTCGAGGATGTGCGGGGTGCTGCGACGATCGAGAAACTCGCGGATGTCGTCCGCGGATACCTCGAATCCTCCGACCGGATCGACGGATTGGTGCGCGCCCTGCGACCGCGGCCCGAGGGCTCGGATGCGGTGCCGGTGTTCGTCTTCCACCCGGCAGGTGGCTCCACCGTGGCGTACGAACCGCTGCTCAGGCGTCTTCCCGCCGATACGCCGATGTACGGCTTCGAACGCACCGAGGGACCGATCGAAGAGCGCGCCGCGGTCTATCTGCCGCTCATCGAGGAGATCCAGGGCGACGGCCCGTACGTGCTCTACGGCTGGTCGCTCGGAGGTGTGCTCGCCTACGCGGTGGCGCGCCTGTTGCGCGAACGCGGCAAGGACGTGCGTGTCGTCGGACTGATCGACACCGTCATGGCGGGCGAGAAGGTCGAGAACACGCCCGAGGAGATCAGGAAGCGCTGGCAGCGCTACGCGCGCTTCGCGAAGAAGACCTACGGCATCGAAGCACCGCTGCCGTACGACCTTCTGGCCGAGGCCGAGTCCGACGAGGACCAGATCGGAATCCTCATGGGCCTGCTCGAGATGAGCGGTGTCGAGATCCCCGGCGGCATCATCGAGCACCAGCGCACGTCGTGGCTCGACAACCGGGCGATCCAGACCGCCGAACTCGAAACCTACGACGGCGATGTCGTTCTCTACATGGCGGATCGCTACCACGACGACGCGATCGACCTGGAGCCGGCGTTCGGCACCCGGCAGCCCGACGGTGGCTGGGGAGACGTCGTCGCGAATCTGGAAGTCGTGTCGGTGGGTGGCGATCACCTGCAGATCGTCGACGAGCCGTACATCGCCAAGGTGGGGGCAGACCTGACCCGTAAGCTGGCCGCCATCGAGGCCTCGAGGAGCTGAACGAGTAGTGACCACCACCACGGCAGAAAAGCTGGCCGAGCTGCGCCAGAAACTGGAGATCGCGCAGGAACCTGCGGGCGAGATCGCAGTCGCCAAGCGCGCGAAGAAGGGCATTCCGAGTGCGCGTGAGCGCATCGACATGCTCCTCGACAAGGGGAGCTTCGTCGAGATCGGCGCGTTGATGAAGACGCCCGGCCGCGAGGACGCCTTCTACGGCGACGCCGTCGTCGTCGGGCACGGCACGGTCGAGGGCAGGCCGGTCGCGGTCTTCTCCCACGACCAGACGGTTCTCGGCGGCAGCGTCGGAGAGATGTTCGGCCGCAAGGTTTCCGCGGTCCTGGACTACGCCCTCAAAATCGGCTGCCCCGTCGTGGGCATCAACGATTCGGGTGGCGCGCGCGTGCAGGACGCCGTCACGTCGCTCGCCTGGTACGGCGAGATCGGGAAGCGCACCGAGCCGCTGTCGGGCCTGTGCCCGCAGATCTCGGTCATCGTCGGCAAGTGTGCCGGCGGTGCCGTGTACGCCCCGATCAACACCGATGTCGTGGTCGCGACCGAAGACGCCCACATGTTCGTCACCGGACCGGATGTCATCAAGGCCGTCACCGGTGAGGACGTCAGCCTTCACGAACTGGGAAGCGCGCGTAAGCAAGCCGAATACGGCAACGTGCACCACGTCGCGCCCGACGAGAAGGCCGCGTTCGAGTGGGTGCGCCAGTACCTGAGCTACATGCCGTCGAACGCGCAGGAGAAGCCGCCGGTCGTCAATCCCGGTCTGGAACCGGAAATCACGCCCGACGACCTCGAACTCGATTCGTTCATGCCGGACGCCGACAACTCCGGCTACGACATGCACGACATCCTGCTGAAGATCTTCGACGACGGCGACTTCTTCGAGGTTCGTTCGCAGACCGCGCACAACATCATCACCGGATACGCCCGCGTCGACGGCCGACCGGTGGGTGTCGTCGCGAACCAGCCGCTCCATCTGTCCGGTGCGCTCGACGCAGCCGCAGCCGACAAGGCCGCGCACTTCGTCCGGGTCTGTGACGCCTACAGCATCCCGCTGGTCTTCGTCGTCGACACTCCGGGCTTCCTGCCCGGTGTGGAGCAGGAGAAGATCGGCGTCATCAAGCGTGGCGGCAGGTTCCTGTTCTCGTACGTCGAGGCGTCCGTGCCGAAGGTGACCGTGGTGGTGCGCAAGTCGTACGGCGGCGGTTACGCGGTGATGGGTTCCAAGCAGCTCGGCGCCGACATCAACTTCGCGTGGCCGACGGCCCGCATCGCCGTGATGGGTGCCGAGTCCGCGGTTGCGGTCATCGGCCGCAAGCAGATTGCCGATGCGGGCGAGAATGCTCCCGCGGTGCGGCAGCAGCTCATCAACTTCTACAACGAGCATGTGGCGACGCCGTACATCGCTGCCGAGCGCGGCTACATCGACGCGGTCATCGACCCGGCTTCGACGCGGCTCGAGATTCGGCGCGCTCTGAATCTGCTGCGCGACAAGACGGTGTTCAAGAACCCGCGCAAGCACCACCTGTTGCCGCTCTGACGGCCACCGTGTGACAACGATGCCGTAGCGGGCTGCACGCGCACTGTGCAGCCC
>NZ_JAXION010000119.1:0-12850 GCF_049311045.1 Rhodococcus sp. 7Tela_A2
AGGCGCGCCACCCGGCTCGATACCGACACCGCCCCCGGACGCGACACCGCCGGCCCGGCTCCGCGGCCCCGCCCCGACCACATCCCGCTGTCCCCGGCGCAGCAACGCCTGTGGTTCCTCAACCAGTTCGACCCCGGCAGCGCCTCCTACAACATCCCCCTCGCCATCCGGCTCAGCGGCCACCTGTCCCCGGCCGCGCTCGGCACCGCGCTGCACGACGTCATCGCACGGCACGAGAGCCTGCGCACCGTCTACCCGGCCTCCGCCGCCGGGCCGCGGCAACGCATCCTCGACGCCGACGACGTCCCGCTGACCGTCGACGTGGTGCCGGCCGACGCCGACGGCGTGTACCGCGCCGGCGCCGACTTCCTCGCCACCGGATTCGACGTCACCGTCGACATCCCGTTCCGGGCCCGGGTGTTCGCCCTCGACCGCGACGAGCACCTCGCCGTGCTCGTGGTGCACCACATCGCCGCCGACGGCGCTTCCACCGTCCCGCTCGCCCGCGACCTGCTCGACGCCTACCAGGCCCGCAGCCGCAACGAAGCCCCCACCTGGACACCGCTGCCCGTCCAATACCCCGACTACACGCTGTGGCAACTCGACCGGCTCGGCGACCCCACCGACCCGCAGTCCCTCGCCGCCGCGCAGGCCGAGTACTGGCGCACCACCCTCGACGGCCTGCCCGACGTGCTGACCCTGCCTACCGACCGGCCGCGGCCGGCCCAGCAGTCGTTCCGCGGCGACATCGTGCGGTTCCCGATCGATCCCGCGCTGCACAGCCGGCTCACCCGGCTGGCCTCCGCGCACGGCACCACCTTGTTCATGACCGTGCACACCGCTCTCGCCGTGCTGCTGGCCCGCCTGTCCGGCAGCGACGACATCGCCATCGGGTCCCCGATCGCCGGGCGCGGGCACCGCGCACTCGACGACCTGATCGGCATGTTCGTCAACACCGTCGTGCTGCGCACCCGGATCCCCGGCGCCGCACCGTTCACCACCCTGCTCGACAGCGTCACCCACGACGACCTCGACGCGTTCGCCCACACCGACCTGCCGTTCGAACGGGTCGTCGAGGCGGTCGAACCGGCCCGCTCGACCGCGCATTCCCCGCTCTTCCAGGTTTCGCTCGAATTCCACAACACCGAACGGCCCGCGCTCGAACTGCCGCACCTGACCGTCGAGGGAGTCCAGCTCGACCCGCAGTCGTGCAACTTCGACCTCGAACTGCTCCTCGGCGAATCCGCCGACCCGGCCGGCGGCATGGACGCCGCGTTCGTCTACGCCACCGACCTGTTCGATCAGGACACCGTCGCCCGATTCGCGGACCGCTTCGTCCGGCTCCTCGACGCCGTCACCACCGATCCCGGCGTCCCCGTCGGCGATCTGGACCTGCTCACCGACTCCGAACGGGCGGCGCTGGTGCCCGCCACCGGTCCGGCGGGCGAACCGACACGGTTGTGGCCGGACCTGCTCGACGACGCCGTCGCGGCGAACCCCACCGGGACCGCGCTCGTCGACGGCGACACCGTGTTGAGCTACCGGGATGTCGAGGCGCGCTCCGCTGCGCTGGCCCGGTTGCTGCTCGACCGGGGAGCTGCCCCGGACACGGTGGTCGCGCTCGCGTTGCCGCGTTCGGCAGAGGAGATCACCGCGGTGTGGGCCACCACCCGCACCGGCGCCGCGTTCGTCCCGGTCGACCCGACGTACCCGGCGGACCGCATCGCCTACATGCTCGACGACAGCGCCGCGACACTCGGTGTCACCGTCGCCGCCCACCTCGAACACCTGCCCCGCACGGTGCAGTGGCTCGTCCTCGACGACGACGAGATCCGCGACGACCTGGCGCACCGCAGTACCGGCCCGGTCACCGACGCGGACCGCGCCGCACCGCTGCGCCCCGACCATCCCGCTTACCTCATCTACACCTCCGGGTCGACGGGCCGGCCCAAGGGAGTGACCGTCACCCACCGCGGTCTCGGCAACCTCGCCGCGGACGAACGGCACCATTTGCGGGTCGCGCCGGACAGCCGCGTCTCGCACCTGGCCTCACCGAGCTTCGACGCGTCGATCTTCGAACAGATGATGGCGCTGTGCGCGGGCGCCACCCTGGTGCTCGTGCCCTCCGAGGTGTACGGCGGGGAAGACCTCGCCGCTGTGCTGCGGCACCACCGCGTCTCGCACGCGTTCGTCACGCCCACCACGCTGGCGTCCCTCGACCCCGCCCAGGTCCCGGACCTGCAGGTGCTGCTCGTCGCGGGGGAGGCGTGCCCACCGGAACTGGTGACGCGCTGGGCCGACGGGCATCGCATGATCGACGCGTACGGCCCCACCGAGGCGACGATCATGACCTCGCTCGGGGAGCCGCTGAATGCCGGCGACCACGTCACCATCGGCCGTCCCACCCGCGGCGCCACCGCCGCCGTCCTCGACGCCCGGCTCGGGCCCGTGCCGGTGGGGGTGGCCGGGGAACTCTACGTCGCCGGCGCAGGACTGGCCCGCGGCTACCACCACCGGCCCGGCCTGACCGCCACCCGGTTCGTCGCCGATCCGTACAGCGACCGTCCCGGCGCCCGCATGTACCGCACCGGCGACGTCGTGCGCTGGACCGGCGACCACCGGCTCGATTACGTGGGCCGTTCCGACTTCCAGATCAAGGTGCGCGGGTTCCGCATCGAACCGGGGGAGATCGACACCGTCCTGACCGCCCACGACGACCTCGACTTCGCCCACACCCTCGGCTACACCGCACCGTCCGGCGAAACCGTGCTGGTCAGCTACGTGCGGGCCACCACCGTCCCCGCACCCGACCCGTCCGCGCTCCGGGACTTCGCCGCCGCCCGCCTCCCGGCGCACATGGTGCCCACCGCCGTGGTCGCGCTCGACGAGATCCCCCTCACGCCCGCCGGCAAACTCGATCGGGGTGCGCTCCCGGTCCCCGAGTTCGCCGGCATCTCCGGGGCACACCGCGCCCCGGCCGACGAACTGGAACGCACCGTCGCGGACGTCTTCGCCGACCACCTCGGGCTCGACACGGTGTCGGTCGACGACAGCTTCTTCGCCCTCGGCGGCAGTTCACTGCTCGCGACCCGGCTGGTACCGGACCTGTCCCGCCGCCTGGACCGGCGGATCCCGCTACAGGTGCTGTTCGCCCATCCCACCGTCGCCGACCTCGCCGCCCATCTGCGCGCACCGGGGGAGCAGGACACCATCGACGACGCGCTGCGGATCCTGGTCCCGCTCCGCACCGGCACCGGACCGGCGCTGTTCTGCGTCCACCCGGCCGCAGGCCTGGCCTGGGCGTACACCGGGCTGACCGAACGGCTCGGCGGGCGCGGCGTCTACGGCCTGCAACTACCGGCGCTGAGCACGGGAGAGATCGTCGAATCGATCCCGGCGCTGGCCCGCCGCTACGCCGACGAGATCCGCCGCGCGCAGCCGGACGGTCCCTACCACCTGCTGGGCTGGTCCCTCGGCGGGGTCGTCGCACACGCCGTCGCCGTCGAACTGCAACGCGGCGGAGCCCCCGTCGACACCCTCGCGCTGATCGACAGCCATCTCGGTGTTCCCGGCGGTTCGGCGCCGGTCGAGGTCAAGGACATGCTCCGCGATCTCGGGGTCGCCACCAACGGCGGGCCGGACCCCAGCTACGACGATGCGCTGGACCTGCTCGAGGACACGTTCGGCGGTCCCACCGGACTGACACCGCGCCATCTCGAACGGTTGCACCTCGGGTCGGCCGCGGCCACCCGCGCGGTGCGGCGTCATTCGCCGGACACCTTTCTCGGCGACGCGCTGTTCTTCACCGCCCTGCGGTCGTCGACCTCGGTGCCGGCGGTCACCGCGTGGCACGACCTCGTCGACGGGATGCTGCACCAGTACCGTCTCGACGTCGAACACCACGAGATGGTGGCGGCGCCGGCGGTGGACACCATCGCCGCGGTGCTCCGCGCCCGGCTCGAGGAGAGCGATTCGCACCTGCGGCGAGGGCGGCGGTACCCGCGCATCGGTACCGGATCGCGGCGGTGAACCGCGCCCGGCACGTCGGGCCGGGTCGCCGTCAGGTCTGCGCGGTCGGTGCGGTCGGCGCTCCCGTCAGCGCGGTCGGCGCCCACGACGGCCACGCCACCTCCCCGACCGGGTCGCCGTCGACGAAACGCGCGGCGATGCGGGTGACGTCCGCGGCGGTGTTGTCGTAGACGGTCGCGTGGTCGGCCCGCTCGATCGCGTCCGCCACCAGCGGCCACACCCGCTGGAAGCGGGAACGGATCTTCTCTTCGGGGACCCGATGGCCCCCTTCGACCACGCGTTCGGCGACACGGGCGACGGACAGTTCGACGGGCACCAGCACCACGTGCAGCACCACCACATAGCCGGCGCGGTGCGCCCGGTCGATCAGGTCGAGTTTCGACGGGTGCGAGAACACCGTCTCGGCGATGAACGATTCACCCTGGTCGATGAGGGTGTCGCGGATGGTCGAGGCGATCTGCGCGGCCTCGTAGGAGTGTTCCTCGGGGCTGTCCGGCCATCGCTGCTTGGCGATCACATCGGCGTTGACGAACACGCTGCCGGGCAGCAGGGGAGCGAGACGCTGCTCGACGAACGTCGTTTTTCCGGATCCGTTGGGTCCGACGACGAGATCGAGTCGCCTCACAGAACGATCTGGGTGCCGTCAGGCAGATGCTTGACGACGCGGCCCTGGTCGTCGAGCACCACCGACGCGAGGCCCCGCGCGGCGCGATCGGTGACGTGGTGACCGGTCGCGAGGGATTCTTCGAGGGCTGCGGCGATCTCGGCGTTGAACACCACGCCTTCTTCGTCGGAGAGTTCGCGCAGCGGTACCCGCCCGGCGAGCGCGGCCTCGACGCGGCGCCGCGCGACCTGCCGCTGGTTGGACACCTCGCGGCCGACGCGCGCCCAGTGTTCGAGTTGCTGACGGGCCGAACGGTTTTCCCGTTCACCTTCGGATGCGGCCGCGTCGACGAGCTCCGACGAGAACCTGGTTACCTTGTCGACGACGTTCGTCATGACGTACTCCTTCGCGCGACGCGCCTTACCGTTCCTCCCAGTGTAGCAATCTGCTACACAGTTGGCCCGGGATCGTCCGACGCGGTGCCGACGAGGACGGCGAGCGCGTCCAGCAGGCGCTCGATCCCGAACTCCCACGCCGCACCGGGACTGTACGACGTGTTCAGCACCGCGCCGGCTGCCGCGCCGACCCGCCGCGCGAGCGGGAAGTCGTCTCCGACATAGACCGTGAGACGCTCGCTCCACGCGGACCACACCTCGGCCATGTCCACCGCGCGGGGATCGGGCCGGCGGGCCCGCGCCGCGGCGCGGGTGAAGTCCGCGACGAAGGTCAGCGCCGCGTCGCGGTCCACGTCACCGAGGCCGGTGTGGTCGAAGGCGTGCAGATCGTGGTCGTACTTCGCGATCGTCCCCGGCCCCAACGACACTCGCTGGTCCGCGATATCGAGGAGCCAGTCGTGTTCGCCGTAGAGGGCCAGGTCGGCGTCGGCGACCTCACGCACCCGGGCCCGCCAGTGGCCGGTGGCGTACGGCGCGCGCGGCTGCCTGGCGTGCACGCAGTCGGCCATGAGGACCAGCAGGTCGTCGCGGGAGCCGACGTGCGTGTACAGCGCCATACCGGAGATGCCGAGTTCGGCGGCGAGGCGACGCACGGTGAGGTGCTCGAGTCCTTCGGTGTCGGCCAGAACGATCGCGGCGTCGACGGCCTGCGAGGTGGTCACCTTCGCCCGGGGTCCCCGCGCGCCGCCTCGAGGGGCGGCGGGGTGGTCCCGCCACAGCAGATCGAGCAGTTCGCGCGCCATTGCAAATCTCTCCTCCGCGGGTCGGATACGAGCTACTCTATACACTGCACAAGGTTTTGGGGCTCCCTCGCACCCGAACACACCCTCGTCTCCGTCACCTGGAGGTACCCGTGAAGATCACCGACACCGCCCTGTCCCTGAACGTGGCCGACCCCGCGGCCTCCGCGGAATTCGCCACCACCCATTTCGGCTTCACCGAAGCGATGTCCGCCGACGGTTTCGTGTCCCTGACCCACCCCGACGCCGGCTTCAACGTCGTATTCCTGCGCACCGGACTCGGCACCTTCAAGCCCGCCTCGATCGCCGGTCCAGCCGGCCAGGGCATGCTGATCGCCTTCGTCGTTGACGACCTCGACGACGAATACGCGCGCATCGCCGCCGCCGGCGCGACAGTGGTCACCGCGCCCGAGACCGAGCCGTGGGGGGAGCGGTTCTGCCAGTTCGCCGATCCCAACGGTCTCGTATGGCAACTCGTGCAGTGGGTCTGAGCGGGCCCGAGCGGCGCCACCAGGGCGCCGACACTCCACTATCGATTTCATTCATGTTCTGACATGCCAAAGATGAGTTGGCTTTATGTGACGGGAGTCCCTTCACTGAACACATGACCCCCAGCGCTCCCGCGATCTCCCAGATCGACCTCTTCGCGGACTCGATCCTCACCGACCCCTACCCGACGTTCACCGAACTGCGCGAACTCGGCTCGGTGGTGCACCTACCCGTCAACAACGTCTACGCGCTGACCCGCTACGACGCGATCCGTGCCGCGCTCGCCGACCCCGCCACCTTTTCCTCCCGCACCATCGGCTTCAACCCGATGGTCAACGAAGCACTCCAAGGCACATCGCTCGCCTCCGACCCACCGGTCCACACCGAGCTGCGTGCCGCCCTCACCGAGAACCTCACCCCACGCGCACTGCGCGGACTCAAGACCCGCATCGACACCAAGGCCGAGGCCCTCGTCGCCGACCTCGTCGCCCAGGGCACCTTCGAGGCGATCGACGCCCTCGCCCGGGCATTTCCCCTCGAGGTCGTCGCCGACCTGATCGGCTTCACCGGCGCCGCCCGCGACAACATGCTGCGCTGGGGACAAGCGGCCATGGAAGTGATCGGCCCCCTGAATCCCCGCACCCTGGAGAACTTCCCGATCGCCGGCGAACTGTACGCATGGTGCGCCGGAGTGCAGGCCGAAGACCTCGCCCCCGGGTCGGTCGGCCGCGGCATCTTCGACGCCGAAGCCCGCGGCACCATCCCTCCCGGCACCGCCGGCCACATCATCCACCAGTACCTCGGCGCGGGCGTCGACACCACCATCACCGCCCTCGGCAACATCGTCGCCCTGTTCGCCGCCTTCCCCGACCAGTTCGACCTGGTCCGCCAGAACCCCAGCCTCGTACCCGCGGCATTCAACGAAGTGCTCCGCTTCTGGGCGCCCCTGCACGCCTGGGGCCGCGAGGTCACCCGCGACGTCGAGATCGACGGCGTCCTCGTCCCGGCCGGATCCCAGGTCGCCATCCTCTTCGGCGCAGGCAACCGCGACCCGCGGCACTACGACAACCCGGACGCCTTCCTGGTCGAACGCAACCCGGCCGACCATCTGTCCTTCGGCTACGGCTCGCACGGCTGCGCCGGACAAGGCCTCGCCCGTCTCGAAGCCCACGCCGTCATCGCGGCACTCGCAACGCACGCGCAGCGTCTGGACGCCGCCGAACCGGTGCGACTGCCCAGCAACATCACCCGCTCCATCGACGCACTCGACATCCTGAAGGTGGTCCCCGCATGAACATCATCCTCGACCGGCCCCGCTGCGAAGGCCACGGACTGTGCGAAGAAGCCGCACCCGCACTGATGCACCTCGACGACGACGGTGAACTGATCATCGACGTCGGCGACCTTCCCGACGACAGCACCGAACTCGCCGCCGCCCGCGCCGCCGTCCGGGTCTGCCCCGTCGCCGCCCTGAAACTGGCCTGACCCACCCGCACGAACGGACCCCACATGAACAGCACCCGCACCGACGCTGCCCGCCGCATCGTCGTCGTCGGCAACGGCATCGCCGGCCAGACCGCCTGCGACACCCTGCGTGCGGCAGGATTCGACGGCGAACTGACCATCGTGGGCGACGAGCCGCACCCCGCCTACTCCCGACCGGCGCTGTCGAAGGCGCTGCTGGTCGACGGCGGCTCCCACGAACTGGCGTCCCCCACCCACGGCGCCACCGAGATCCTGGGGGTGGCGGCGCTCGCCCTCGACACCCACACCCGGCGGGTCGGTTTCGACGACGGCTCGGAACTGTCCTACGACGGACTGGTGATCGCCTCCGGTGCGCGGGCCCGCCGACTGGGCGGCCCCGACAGTTCCGAGCTGACCCTGCGCACCCTCGAGGATGCCCTGGCACTGCGGGGCCGGCTGTCGACGCGGCCGTCGGTCGCAGTCGTCGGGGCCGGCCCCCTGGGCATGGAAATCGCTTCGGCGGCCCTGTCGGCAGGGTGCGAGGTCACCCTCGTCGCCGACGGACCGCCGATGCGCGTCCATCTGGGGCCGTACCTGTCCGATGCGTTCACCACGGCCGCGGTCGCCCGGGGACTGAAACTGGTCGACGGGACCGCCGTGGGACTCGACGGCCCGCACACCGTGCTCCTCGACGACGGCGCGCGGGTCGAGGCGGAACTGGTCGTCACGGCGATCGGTGACATCCCCAACACGGAATGGCTGGCCGGCAGCGGCCTGTTGACCGGCGGCCGACTCGTGGCGGATACGCGCGGGCGGGTAGCACCGGGCATCGTCGCCGCCGGAGACGTCGCGACCATCCCGACGCGGTCGGGGGTGCGCCGGATCCCGCTGTGGAACAGTGCGATCGAACAGGCCAAGGTAGCGGCCGTGGCACTGCTGACCGGCGACGCGGCCCCGGAACTGGACCTCGAGCCGTACTTCTGGACCGAACAGTTCGGGTTGAATCTCAAGGCGGTCGGGCACCTGCCGGCAGCCGGGGAACCGGAATTTCTCACCGGAGACCGGCCCGAAGGCCCGGCGGTGATGCGCTGGACCCACGAGGACGGCCACGCGGTCGCGGTGGCGGTCAACCAGCGCATCCCGATTCCGAAACTGCGCCGCCTGGCGTCCACCACCGGGTGAGCCCGCCCGGTCGCCGGTGGCGCGACATCCTGCGGTCCCGCCGAGCGGATGCGTACCATCCGTGTGGATGAACCAGCTGCCGGACCATCCGAGCGACCCCGATCTGGGACGGCTCGCGTCGGTCAACCTCAACCTGCTGGTGCCGCTGCTGGCACTGCTCGAGGAACAATCGGTCACCCGCGCCGCGGCGCGGGTGGGCATCACCCAACCCGCGATGAGTCACGCACTGGCCCGGATGCGCCGCCTCCTCGGGGACGAACTGGTCACGCGCCAGGGGAGCGGGCTGGTGCTGACCCCGCGGGGACGGGAGCTGATCGGGCCGCTGCGTGATGTGCTGCGCCGGACGTCGCGGGTGGTGGATTTCCCCGGCTTCGACCCGTCCCGCGACAGCCGCACCATCACGGTGGCGATGACCACCAGCACCGCGTTCGTGCTCGGGCCGCATCTGGCGCGCCTGATTGCCGAGCGCGCACCGAAGTCCACCCTGCGCATCCGCAACTTCGTCGAGCCGCAGCCGAGCGACTTCACCGACGAGGGCGTCGACGTGGTGCTGGTGTCGGGGGCGTTCTCCTCGCCGTATCCGCGGGAACGGCTCTACGAGAACCGGTGGGTGGTCGTCGCCCACCCGGACACCGACCCGGACGCGTCCGCGCTCGACTTGCTCGCGTCGCTGCCGCACGTGACCTACGACGCCCGGAATCGGGTCGCTCCGTATGCGGCGATGGACGCGCACGGTCTGGATTACCGGATCGGGCAGCTGATCTCCGATTTTCTGCTCGTTCCGCATCTGGTCGCCAAGAGCGGCGGGGTCGCCGTGCACACCTACCTCGTGGCGATCGTCATGTCCGAGCGCACGCCTCTGCGAATCGAGGAGTTTCCGCTGCCGGTCGCACCGCTGGGCATCGACATGGTGTGGAACCCGCGGCTGGCGGACGCGGAGTTCATCGGCTGGTTGCGGCAGATTCTCGTCGAAGCGTCCACCTTCGGGTCGCCCGCGTGATCCCGGCTCCCCGCACCGGCCTCAGTGGTCCGCGGTGAGCAGGTAGCACCACGAATCGACGGTTTCGTCGAGGCAGATTTCTCGCGGCGTGACCCAGCCGAGCGAGAAGTAGCGGCGCGAGAGGTACTCGAGCTGCCCGAACGCGAGTACGCAGCGGACCCGCCGGCGCTCCGGCGGGAAACGGTTCGCTTGGTCCAGTCCTTGGATCATCTGTCCGACCGAGTCTTCGAACCAGCGCTCGGTCTTCGCCGCCACCTCCTGCTCATGGGCGGCCTGGTACGAGGCGGTGATGTAGGGCTTGATCTCGTCCCACTGCGAGAACTTGCGATCGAGCCATTCCCTGATCAACTCGCGCGATCCCGACGCCACCACTGCGGTCAGCGTCGGTTTGTCCGCTGAGGTGAGGATCTGGTCGGTCTTGGTCAGTAGCGCGATCATCACGTCCGCCTTCGACGAGAAGTGCAGGTAGAAGGTGGTGCGGGTGGAGCCGGCCGCGGTGGCGATGTCGTCGATCGTCGTGGCGCCGTATCCCTTCTCGGAGAACAGCTCGAGTGCCTTCGCGAGGAAGAGGTCGTAGGTCATCTGCTTCTGCGCCGCACGGAGTGACATGGAACCGAATCCTAGCGGCAGTACACCCACTTACCAGCTCGTTCAGTAAAATATCGCTGCGGCCACTCACTTGACATGATGTAATGCGAAAGCTTACTGTGACTGCCACCACGTCGTGCTGACATGACGCTGACGAAAGGAAGTGCCGATGACTGGCACCCACACGGCCGAGAACGCCGTCGTCCACACCGTCCTCGGACCCGTACCCGCCGAGGACCTCGGAGTGGTCGCGGTCCACGAGGCACTGCTGTCGGTAGTCCCCGGTGCCGAACACGCCTTCGACATCACCTTCGACCGCGCAGAAATCTTCGACACCCTCGCGGCGAAACTGACCGACTTCCGCGAGCACGGCGGCCGCACCATCGTCGACAGCACCGGCATGTTCCACGGCCGCGACGTCACCCTGTACGAAGCGCTGTCCCGCACCACCGGCGTGCACATCGTCGCGTCCACCGGCATGGGGCCGGAAAACCTGCTCGGCGGATACTTCCTGACCCCGCAGACCAACCCGCCCACCCCGTGGCCGGCCGAGAAGTTCGCCGACCTGTTCGCCGCGGAGATCACCGACGGCATGGTGGTACCCCGCATCGAACGCCGCGGCGCCGCCGGTCTGGTCACCACCGCCGCAGACCCCACCGGCATGACCGCCACCGAGGAAAGCCTGTTCCGCGGTGCCGCCCGCGCGGCCCGCACCCCCGGGGTCGCCGTGGCCCTGCGCGACGGCAAAGACCCGCGCGCCGCCCGCGACGTCGCCCGCGCCGAGACCCGGCCGGCCGAGCGCACCGGCGGGGGCGGTCGCGCCCGCCGCGACGCCGTCGACGCCGGCGCACCCCTCGAGATCGCGCGACGCGGCGCGTACGTCGCCCTCGACCACGTCGGCACCGAAGACGACGCGCACCTCACCGACACCGCACGCGCCGAACTCGTCCGCGACCTTGTCGACGCCGGCTACGGCGACCGGATCCTGCTGTCGTGCAACGCCACCGGCGTCGCCAAAGGACATCCCGGCCGCGACGTGCCCTTCGGCCACGTGCTGTCGACCTTCGTGCCTCTGCTCGCCGCCCAGGGACTGCCCGGCGCCGACGTCCAGCGCATCCTCGTCGACAACCCGCGCGACCTGCTGTCGGTGCACCCCGCCGTGCACTGACCCCCGCCGAAACCACCGAATCTTTTCCCGAAGGGGAGTAGCTGTGTCGAGAGTCAACACCGTCCTGGGTCCCATCGCGACCGAGGAACTGGGCATCGTCGCCATCCACGAACACATCGGATACGGCATGCCCGGCTCCGAACTGGACACCAGGTGGTGGAAAACCCCCGAGGTCCGCTACGAGGAGACCGTCCCGAAACTCCGTAAGTTCCACGAGTACGGCGGCGGCACCTTCGTCGACGTCACCGGGATCTGCAACGGCCGCGACATCGACTACTACAAGTCGCTGTCCGCCAAGACCGGCGTCCACATCATCGCCTGCACCGGCTTCGTCGGCGGCGACACCGCCCTGCCGTTCTTCGAACGCGCCGACGTCGACTACCTCACCGCCCAGTTCGTCCACGAAATCACCGTGGGCATCGGCAACACCGGCAGCCGCGCCGGCGTCATCAAGGTCGGTGTCAGCCGAGGCGGCCGCATGACCGACCTCGACAAGCGCATCTACCGCGCCGCCGCCCGCGCCGCCCTCGACACCGGCGTCCCGATCCTCACCCACCTGGCCATCGACGCCGAAAACGCCATCGCCATCTTCAACGAAGAAGGCCTGCCGCTGCACCGGGTCCTGTTCGGCCACGCCGACGACGGCATCAACGCCGAAAAGACCCGCGACACGTGGATCGCCTCCCAGGGCGGCCGCGTCGGCTTCGACACCTTCGGCTACGAAACCGAACTCGAAGACCCGCCGTTCTGGGCCCGGCCCCGCAAAGAACGCCTCGACCACTTCCTCCGCTTCCTCCGCGCAGGACACCTCGACCAGGCACTCGCCGGAGTCGACGCCAACTGCAGCCCACTCGGCTGGCCGGGCGTCAAAGGCCACACCGTCAACTACCTGTTCGAAGACCTCATTCCGGACCTGCGCGAGGCCGGTCTCGACGACGACACCATCACCAAGCTCTTCGTCGAGAACCCGGCCGACTTCCTCACCATCCAGGCCTGACCCACCAATCTTCCCGGCGCACCGCCGCGCCCCACCAGAGAGACAAGACCATGCAGTCTGCAGACCTGAAGAACCTGACCATCGCCATCGTCGGGGCGGGGCGGCGCCCCGCCCCGCCCGCCCCACCCCCGCGG
>NZ_JAXION010000120.1:0-12804 GCF_049311045.1 Rhodococcus sp. 7Tela_A2
CCCCCCTGTCGCCCCCCCGGCCGCCCCCGCCCGGCCCGGCGCGGGTCCGGAACTGCGCGGGGTCGGCGCCGCCCTGGGGCTCGGTCATCGAGTACGAGGAGAAGATCTCCCCGTCGAGCAGCGGCTGCAGGTAGCGCGCCTTCTGCTCGGGGGTTCCGTAGTGCGCGATGATCTCGGCGTTACCGGTGTCCGGAGCCTGGCAGCCGAACACGATCGGTGCCCACGACGACCGCCCGAGGATCTCGTTGAGCAGCGCGAGTTTGAGCTGGCCGTAGCCCTGGCCGCCGAGTTCGGGGCCGAGATGCGTCGCCCACAGTCCCTGCTGCCGGACCTGCTCCTTGAGGGGATCGATGGCCTTGCGGCGGAGTCCGTCGAGCGGCACGAACTGCTGGTGCTCCCACACCAGGTCGAGCGGCTCTACCTCGTTTCGCACAAACGCGTCAGCCCAGTCCAGCTTTTCCTGGTACTCGGGATCGGTTTCGAAGTCCCACGCCATTGTGCCTCCTCTCCAACTGTGAGAATATCTTTCTCGCAACTCAGAATACGATTCTTACACGGGTTCGGGTGGTTGCGAAACCCCTACGTTCGGAGGCGGCAGTGAAGGCAGAGGATCTGTTCCATTTCGGGATCGTCGCGGACGACCCGGGGGCGGCACGTGACGAGCTGTCGGACCTGCTCGGTTACAGCTGGGGGCCGCAAGTGGGCGGTCTTGTACCTGTGAAACTCCCGACCGGCGACGCCGTGGTGACGCTCGAATGCTCCTATTCCGTCACGACGCCACGGATCGAAGTCGTTGCGAGCGTCCCCGGAACCATGTGGCAGGCGACCTCCGGGGTGCACCACCTCGGGTACTGGTCCGACGACGTCGATGCGGACTGTGCCGAACTCGAACGGCAGGGTTACTCCGTGGAGGCCACGCGGGACGCGCCCGGAGGTGGACTGTTCTTCGCGTTCGCGCGCAGCCGGACGGGGCTGCTCGTCGAACTCGTCACCCGCGCAGCCGAACCCGGGTTGTCGGGATGCTGGGCACCGCAACACTGAACGCCGGACACGACACCGCACTTACCAGGGGGCGAAAACTGTGACAACAGTCGGGATTGCGACCGGGGCCGGCCGGGGAATGGGATACGCGTGCGCGGCGCGGATGGTCGGCACGGTCGACACGCTGCTGCTCATCGATCTGGAGGAGGCGACGGTGACCGCCGCGGCCGAGGGGTTGTCGACCGAACGGACCCGGGTCGAACCGTTCGTGCTCGACGTCACCGACGCCGACGGCCTCGCGCGACTCGCTCGCCGCGTCGCCGAACTCGGTACCCTCCGGTCGGTTGCGCATGCGGCCGGTATCTCGCCGACCATGGCCGATTGGCGCCGGATCTTCTCCGTCGATCTCGTCGGCACGGCTCTGCTCGCGGAAGCGTTGCGTCCGCTGGCGACCGCCGGTACCGCCTCGGTGTACTTCGCCTCGATGGCGCCGACCATCGGGCAGATCCACGCCTCTCCGGAGATCACGGCGGTGCTGTCGGACCCGCTCGCCGAGGACTTCCTCGATCGTGTGCGCGAATCGGTGGGTGAGGCGGTGGAGCACACCGGCGTCGCGTACGCGTGGGCGAAATACGGCGTGCAGCAGTTCGCGCGCGACGAAGCGGTTCGGCTCGGCGCCGTCGGAGCGCGGGCATGCTCGGTCTCGCCCGGCATGATCGACACGCCACAGGGCCGGCAGGAGGCGGAGCACAACGAACGAATCGGCGCGATGGTGAATATGACACCGCTCGGCAGGACCGGCGACGCCGACGAACTTGCCGCTGTCGTCGCGTTCCTGCTGTCCGACGATGCGGGATTCGTCAACGGCACCGACGTGCTCGTCGACGGCGGTGTGTGTGCCGCGAGTGCGCGACGACGAGCGGACGCATGAGCCCCACCATGGGGGTCGGCCTCCACTACGGTGGCACCGACACATCGATGCCCCTCGTGGGCCTCGCGCGTGCTGCGGAGGAGCGAGGATTCGAATCCCTGTTCGTTCCTGAACATTCCCACATACCGACAGCGCGGAACACACCGTTTCCGGGTGGCGGGCCGGTGCCCGACCGTTACTTCGGTCTGTGGGATCCGCTCGTGGGATTGTCCTTCGTCGCGGCGTCGACGAATCTCGTCGTCGGAACGTGCACGGCGCTTCCCGGCGGGCACGACCCGATCTCGTATGCCAAGGCCGTGGCCACGCTCGACGTCATGTCGGGCGGCCGGCTGGTTCTCGGTGTCGGATTCGGCTGGAACAACGACGAGTTCGAGGACCACGGGTTCGATGCTCGGGACAAGTACGCGGTGGTCGAAGAGAAGATCGCTCTGATGAAGAGTGTGTGGACCGACGAGGAAGCGGCGTACGACGGTAAACATGTTCGGCTTTCTCCCAGCAGAGTCGGGCCGAAACCCCTGCAACGCCCGCATCCTCCGTTGCTGCTCGGTGTGCGCCCGGGCGCGGTGGGCTTTCGCAGGGTCGCCGCATGGGCGGACGGCTGGATCCCGATGGGGCACCACGTGGTCGACACGCTGGAGGGTGATCTGAAACAACTCCGCGAGGAGTGGGAGCGGGTCGGCCGCGACCCCGGCGACATCCGCGTGACCGTCCTGCAGGCGATCCGCCCCGACCTCGCCGACGTGCTCGAGCGATTCCGGCAGATGCCGGTCGACCGTGTCGTCGTCGACATTCCGAGCGCCGGTGACGAGGTGCTGCTTCCCGTCCTCGACCAGATCGCCGCAGGCGCCTTCTGACGGGCGCCCGTCTCGCATGTCGCCGGCCGGTTGTCACGCCGGTCGCAGTCCCCGGAGAAACAGTGTCACCGCTGCGCGCGTGTGTGATTCGATATCGGCCGGCGTGCGGATGATGCCGAACGACGCGAGACGGGCGGGTGCGCTCGTTGCCATACCGAGAAACAACTCGGCGAGCATCTCCGGATCGTCCGCGTCGACGGCGCCTTTCCCGGCATGGTGCCGCAGCAGGTCGGCGACGAGTTTCGTCCGGGGCCACGCGCCGCGTCCGTACGTCCGGCGTGCGATCTCGGGATAGCTGGAAGCGTGCGCGATCGCGACCTGTTCGAGACGAACCATCGACGGATCGAGTGCCCGCCGGAGCGCGGTCGTGGCGATCTCGGTCAGGGCGCCCTCGAGGTCGTCGAGTGGGGGCTCCGGCGGTTCGGGGAACGGCCAGTCGGTGCGCTGCACCGCCCATCCCATCACCGATCGGAACACCGCCTCCTTGGTGGGGAAACGCGCATACAGCGAGGGTTTCGTCGTGCCGGCTGCGGCCGCGATGCCGTTCATGGACGTGCCTTCGTAGCCGTGTTCCAGAAACAGCTCGAGGGCGCTTTCCCGGATACGGCGATCGAGATCCGAGGCCTGTTCGGCTGTGGGGCGTCCGCCCTTGTTTCGCTTCGTGCCTTCGCCGGGGGCCGTGGAACTCGTCATATCCGCCAGTGTGCCAAAGCGATCCGGGCATAGACAGAAAACTTGACCCGTGGGTATGGTTACCGGAATCGCATACCGCCGGAGGGGAAATGTCACTTACGCAAGACAAGAACGACGTGATCGAAGCGATCGACGCGAAGTTTCAGGAGCGACGCCGTCAGGTCCCTGTGCTGCATCAGCGCGCCGAGGCAGAAGGCATCACCGCCATCACGTCCCGCGAAGACATGGTTCCGTTGCTGTTCCCGCACACGACCTACAAGAGCTACCCGGAATCGCTCATCGCCAAGGGCCGCTGGTCGAGCATGAATCGCTGGATCGACTCGCTGTCGACGCACCGCGTGACCGAGGTCGACGTCACGGGCGTCTCCGACGTCGACGAGTGGATCGAGGCACTCGAGGCGGCCGGCCACCTCGTGTCCAGCTCGAGCGGGACGAGCGGCAAAGGTTCCTTCCTCAACAAGTCGGTCCGCGACCGCGAAGCCAACATGCAGAACATGATCGACGGGCTCACCGAACTCGGAATGCCGCCGGAACGCCGCTGGCACGTCATCCCCGTCGGACCCGATACCGGGCAGAGCGCACACGTCGCCATGCGCGACCTGATCATCGACAACTACCGCCGTCCCGACGGCATCCCGTTGTTCGAAGGCACTCCGCCGGTCGGTCACCACCGCTATATGGCCCGGCTGCAAGCCATGCGACGAGCCATGGCCGACGGCACCGCCACCCCGGACGACATCGCTGCGTTCGAGGCGGAGGCGCACGGGCGTGCGGCAGAACAGGAACGGCGCCTGCACCACTGGGCGGACCACATCCTTGCGCGGCCCACCGAGGAGATCTTCTTCAACGCCCAGTTCACACAGCTGTTCCGCCTGGTGGAAATCCTCCGGGAGAAGGGTGCCCGCGAAGGCAGCATTTCGGGCGCCAACGCACTGACGGTCGGCGGCGGACTCAAGGGCAGCACCCTGCCCGCGGATTACCAGGAGCAGATCTTCGGAATGCTCAATATCGCGCCCGAGCGGTTCTTCCACTACTACTCCATGCAGGAACTCAACCTCCGCATGCCACGGTGCCTCGGTGGGCGCTACCACGTTCCCGACGGACTCGTGCTGTTCGTACTCGACAAGGACGGCGAAAAACTCGCGGACGTCGTGGACGGAAGAGCCGAAGGCCGTGCAGCTTTCTTCGACCTGACCGTCGACGGACGTTGGGGCGGAACGATCTCCGGCGACCGCATCGTCGTCGAACAGGGGGTGTGCCCGTGCGGGCACGCCGGCGAGACGATTCTTCCCGATATCGCGCGATATTCGGACCTGGGCAACGACGACAAGATCACGTGCGCCGGAACCATGGATGCGTACGTCCGCGGCTTCATCGAACAGTGAGACGACCATGACCACAACTGCTTCCGCGCCGCCCGCGTCCACGATCCGGGTGCCGCACTTCGTCCGCGGTGAACTCGTCTGGGGGGAGGAGAGCGAATACCTTTCCCGCGACTTCGGTGTGCCGTTCGTGACCCCACGTCTCGAGTACAACGGCCTGTTCGCCCCACGCTCGGAGGTCGGACCCGCTTTCGACGTTCCGGTCTCGGAGATCATCGACTTCCTGGTCGAAACCGCGCAGTACCTGACTCTGGAGAAGAACGAGTACCTCCAGGAATCACTCGAGATGACGGTTCAGGTCAGCGCATTGCCCCGCCGGATCATCGAGAACACCTTCGCTCGCCCGGGACAGTTCCTCACCAGAGCGGCACTCGAATACCGGCTCGAACGGACCTTCGGGAGTCTCGACGTTCTCGACGGCTGGACCGAACGCACCGACCCGAACGGCAGCGTGAGCCGGGTTCGTGCGTTCCCTCCGCGACTGGTCCACATGATGGCCGGCAACTCTCCGAGCGCCGCGATGACCACGATCGCCGACGCGGCCCTGACGAAAGGCATCAACCTCTTCAAGATGCCGTCTGCCGATCCGTTCACCACCGTGGCCGTGCTGCGCACGATGGCTGATATCGCTCCCGATCATCCCGTGCTCCGTTCGATGTCCGCGGTGTACTGGCGAGGCGGTGACGAGGCCGTCGAAAACGTGCTCTACCGCTCGCAGTACTTCGACAAACTCGTCGCGTGGGGCGGTGGCTCTGCCATCGAGAACGCCGCGAAGTATGTGGGTCCGGGGTTCCAGCTGATCTCGTTCGACCCCAAGGTTTCCATGTCGATCGTCGGACGTGAGGCGTTCGAGTCGGAGGAGACACTGCGTGAGGTGGCCGAACTTGCCGCCCTCGACGCCACGATCTTCAACCAGGATGCGTGTCTCGCGGCCCGCCACATCTGTGTCGAAGGCGACGACGAGCAGGTGGACCGGTTCTGTGCGCTGCTGCACGAGCGACTGGGCGTGGACCGCGATTTCGCGGAAGCATTCGGGCCGAAGCCCGGCGCCGAAATCCGGGACGCGGTCGAGGGCATGCGATTCCTCGAACCCGAATACCGGGTATGGGGGACGTTCGACGGTAGTGGTCTCGTGGTGCGCTCCCCGGAGATGGTGGACTTCCACCCGACCGACAAGACGGTCAACGTCATCCCGGTCGCGGCGATGCGCGAGGCCGCGTCCTACGCCACAGTCGCGACGCAGACCGTCGGCGTCTACCCCGCGTCACGGAAGGCCGAGATCCGCGACCTCCTCGCCACTGCCGGGGTCCAGCGCATCGTGCGACTGGGCAGCGCCCTGAAGGGCAGCATGGGTGGACCCCACGACGGCATGTATCCGCTGCACCGTTTCGTCAACTGGGTGGTGGACGACGATGCCTGAACAGCGGTCGAGCGGGATGGCGCAACGGGTTCTCGGATCCTCGGGTATCCGTGTGAGCGAGTGGTGCCTGGGGACCATGACCTTCGGAACGGAATGGGGATTCGGTGCCGATGAGGCGACCAGTCGCGAGGTCTACGACGAATATCGGGCAGCCGGCGGAAATTTCGTCGACACCGCCAACAATTACACCAACGGTGCGAGCGAAGAGATCCTCGGCCGGTTGATCGCCCCCGAGCGCGATGCCGTGGTCGTGAGCACCAAGTACACACTGCCGACCGACCCGCACGACGCGAACTCCGGCGGGAGCAACCGCAAGAGTCTGCGGCGCAGTGTCGAGACGAGCTTGAGGAGGCTGGGCACCGACTACGTAGACATGCTGTGGGTGCACGCATGGGACCGCTGCACACCGGCGGAGGAAACTCTCCGCGCACTCGACGATCTGGTGCGTTCGGGAAAAGTCCTGGCCCTCGGCATTTCCAACACACCGGCATGGGTTGTCTCCCGGTCGGACGCGATCGCGGAACTCAGAGGATGGACGTCGTTCTGCGCGATGCAGATCGAGTACTCGCTCGTCGCGCGGACGCCGGAGCGGGAATTGCTGCCCATGGCGGACGAACTCGGGCTCGCGGTGAGTGCCTGGAGTCCCCTCGCCCGCGGCGCCCTGGCACGCGAGCACACCGACGAGAGCCTGGCTCGGCTGTCGGGCCGTGTGCGACGCGTGCTCGAGGTGACGCGCTCGATCGGACAGGAACTCGGGCACTCGCCGGCGCAGGTGGCGCTCGCATGGGTGAGGCACCGGGGACCGATGGTCTCGATCGGAGCCCGGACCGTTGCGCAACTGCGGGACAATCTCGGTGCCGCCTCGGTGGTGCTGAACGACGCGCACCTCGCGCAACTCGACGATGCGTCACGGATAACGTTGGGCTACCCGCACGACTTCCTCCATGAGCGCCGTGCGTTGCTCGCCCCGGATGCCTTGCCGCCGTTGGGTGCAACGAGGCAAGATTCGGAGGGCTCTGCGCGACGGCGGCACAGCGGTACCCGCCCGGGCGGACAGCAGACAGCATCGGCGGCGCGATAGCCGCGGCACTCGAAGACGACTGCGTTCTTCGACAACTCCCGGAAGGCAACATCATGGAGACGCTCGACCATTGGATCGGCGGCGCGGCAGTACCACCCGCCGGCGGTGAGTACCTCGCGGTCACCGATCCCGCGACCGGCCGGACCGTACGGCAGGTCGCGCGAGGTGATGCCGCCGACGTGGACGCAGCCGTGCGGGCCGCGGTGAAGGCGACCGCCCGATGGCTGGCCATTCCTGCGCTCTCTCGGGGGCGGCTTCTCGTCGATCTCGCCCGTGCGATGCGGGCCGACGCATCGGTCCTCGCGGCGCTCGAGATCAGTGAAACCGGAAAGCCGGAGAAGGTCGCGCTCGCGGAGGTGGAGAATTCCGCGACTTATTTCGAGTTCTACGGCGGGCTTGTCGGCATGCCTGCGGGCGAAACCCTGGATGTGGCGCCCGACCAGCACGTGTTCACCATTCGTGAGCCGTTCGGTGTGATCGGCGTGATCACCCCGTGGAACCTTCCGCTCAACCAGTCCGCACGCGCGTGTGCTCCCGCCCTGGCGGCGGGAAACACGGTGGTTGTCAAGCCTTCCGAGAACACTTCCGCCTCCAGCGTGCGGCTCGCGCAGTTGGCCACCGAAGTGGGCTTCCCCGAGGGCGCCTTCACCGTGGTGCTCGGTACGGGGGCCGAAGCCGGGGCGGCGCTCGTCCATCATCCGGATATCGCGAAGGTTGCCTTCACCGGTTCGGTGCCCACCGGACGCGTGATCGCCGGTATCGCGGCCGACCGGGTCATCCCGGCCACCCTCGAACTGGGCGGCAAATCCGCGAACATCGTGTTCGCCGACGCCGACCTCGATGCGGCGGTGGCGGGAGCGGTGCAGGGTTTCACCGCGAATGCGGGGCAGGTGTGCTCGGCCGGAACCCGCCTTCTCGTGCAGCGCGACGTGCACGACGAGGTGGTGACCCGACTGGTGGACGCGGTGTCCCGCATCCGCGTCGGCCACGACATGGGCCCCCTCATCACTCGAGACCAGTTCGAGAAGGTGCAGGAATACTTCAAGATCGCCGAATCGGAAGGTGCGCGTGTAGAAACCGGCGGCACGGTGTCGGCATTCGCCGCCGAATCCGGCGGCTTCTACATCGACCCCACCGTGTACAGCGGAGTAGGCAACGCGATGCGCATCGCCCGGGAGGAGATCTTCGGTCCGGTGGTCGTGGTCATCCCGTTCGACACGGCGGACGAGGCGATCGCGATCGCCGACGACTCCGACTACGGGTTGGTCGCGGGCGTATGGACGAGGGACATTTCGCGTGCCCTCACCGTCAGCGGGCGCCTGCGCACCGGCCAGGTCTTCGTCAACACCTGGTCGACCGGGTCGGTGCAGACACCGTTCGGAGGCTGGAAGCACAGCGGGTACGGCCGCGAAAAGGGTGTGGAAGCGCTCCACCACTACGGCCAGGTCAAATGCGTCACAGTCAAACTCGATTCGGCCCGGCTCTGAAGCCGCCGGCCACGAAGGGATCACCGATGTCTCCAGAGGGCACCACCGTGCGGAGCGGCGTCGCCGCAGCACACGAGACGGTCTACAACGCCGGACTCACCGAACGCAGGGATGTGCTGGGCGACGAGTATGTCGATGCGGCGCTGACCCGCAACGCGGGCACGGACGGGGAAGCCCTCCAGGGCTACGTCAGCGAGTTCGTCTGGGGCGGTGTGTGGACTCGCGACGGCTTGGGACGGCGCGACCGGTCCCTCGTCACGGTGTCACTGCTCATCGCGCTCGGGCAGCACACCGAACTTGCGACCCATGTGCGCGCGGGACTCCGGAACGGGCTGACCCGCAGGGAGATATCCGAGGCGGTACTCCACGCCACCGCGTACGTCGGCGCGCCGGCGGGACTCGCCGCGATGCGGGTCGTCCAGGCGACACTCGTGGAACAACTGGGACCGCTCGACGCAGCGGAGTCCGGCACCTCCTCCGCCGAGGAGGCGACAGCATGAGTGCGACGTCGGTACGCCGCCTGGGGCACGTCGGTCTCGGTGCTATGGGCCGCCCGATCGCGCGCAACTTCGCGCGCAGCGTCCGGCCACTGGTGGTACGCGATGCCGACATCGACTCTCAGCAGCGTTTCGTCGACGAGCATTCCGGAGTCAGCGGTGCCGCGGGATTCGCCGACTTCTCCGACTGTGATGCCGTGATCCTGGTCCTGCCGACCAGCGACATCGTGGACGCCGTGGTGCTGGGTGAGGACGGCCTGCTCGCGCATCTCCGTCCGGGCGCCGTGCTGATCGATATGGGCTCGAGCGTGCCCACGCGCACACAACGCCTCGCCCGGATCGCCGGAGAGAAGGGGATTTCGGTCGTCGACGCGCCGGTCAGCGGCGGGGTGGCGAAGGCCGAACAGGCGGCCCTCGCCGTGATGGTCGGTGGTGACACCGCTGTTGTCGACAGGGTCCGCCCGTTGTTGCAGGAGACCGGACAGGAGATCATCCACGTCGGTGCGGTCGGTTCGGGACACGCGGCCAAGGCGCTCAACAACCTGCTGGCCGCGAACAATGTCCTCGTCGCGGCCGAAGCCTTGCTCGTGGGCAGGAAGTTCGGCATCGCGCCGGAAACCCTTCTCGCGGTGCTCAACGCGGGGAGCGGCCGCAATCAGGCCACCGAGACGAAGTACGAGAAGTTCGTGCTGTCGCGGACCTTCGATTCCGGATTCGCCGCCGCGTTGATGCGCAAGGACATCGGCATCGCGCTCGACCTGGCGCACGACCAGGGGATCGAGCCGGTGCTGGGAGAGGCCATCGGCCGAGTCTGGAATGCCGCGGTCGACGCCCTCGAACCGGGGGCAGACCAGACCGCGGTGGTGCGCTACCTCGAACAGGCACACGGCGTTTCGCTGGGAGACGCCGCGGCCGAGCAGAACTAGCGCGCCACGGAGACGGAGTAGGTCGTCAACGCAGGACGGTTCCGCCGTCCACGTTGACGACCTGCCCGTTGATCCAGGACCCGTCGTCGGACATCAGATACGCGACCATGCTCGACACATCGGCAGCTTCCCCGAGGCGGGTGCTGCGCGTGCGCGCGAGCATTCCGGCGAGCAGGTCGGGCGGCGCGCCTTCCCGGATCTCGTCGGTCAGGATCAGGCCCGGTGTCACCGCGTTGGCGCGGATGCCTTCGCGTCCCCACCGCGACGCGACATGGCGTGCGAGAGCGTTGATCCCCGCCTTCGTCGCAGAGTATGCGGGCCGTTGCGGATCACCGGTGAACGAGGCGATCGACGAGGTGTAGACGATGGCACCGCCTCCGCGTTCGAGCAGCAGGGGAACGGTGTGCCGCGTGACGAGCATGTGGCCGCGCAGATTGACGGCGACCGTGCGGTCCCACACGTCGAGGTCGATGCTCACCACGTCGGAATCCTTGGTGACGGCGGCCATGTCGCCGGCGTTGATGTGGACCGCGTCGAGTCCGCCGTAACCGTCCACCGTCGACGCTACGAGGGCCCGCACGGAATCGTCGTCGGAGATGTCGAACTGCGCCGCGGTCGCCTCACCGCCTGTTGCGCGGATGGAGGCGGCGGTGCGCTCGGCTCCCTCCGCATCGATGTCGCCGACGACGACCCGGGCGCCTTCCCTGGCGAGGCGATGCGCGGAGTCGGCGCCGAGTCCGGTTGCGGCACCCGCGATCAGTACGACTTTGCCTTTCAATCCGTCCATATGAACATCCCTGCTTTTCGCGTCGGTCCAGAAAACCGGAAACCCGTGAATCCGAACCTACCTAGAGCAAGAACAAAGTTCTAGTGTGTGAGAACAATGTTTCCGTTTCGTCGGCGGGGCCGGCGGTCGACGAAGAAGGCGAGAGTCCGTGACCGAAACCCAGGAACTGTTGATACCGAGCACCCACGCGCGCGCCCACCCGGACCGGCCCGCGATCGTCATGGCGTCCAGCGGAGAGACCGTGACCTACGCGCAACTCGAGGAGCGTTCGATCCGGTTCGCGCGAGCACTCCGATCCCGGGGACTGCGCCCCGGCGACCACATCGCGATCCTCATGGAGAACAACCGCCCGTTCCTCGAGATCTGCTGGGCAGCACAAAGATCAGGCCTGTACTACACGGCGATCAACCGGCATTTCAGGGCCGGTGAGGTCCAGCACGTGCTGAGCGACTGCGGTGCGGTCGCCCTCGTCAGCAGCGAGGGAATGGCCGAGGTGATCGAGAATCTCGACCTCGGTGCCATTCGGGTGCTCGTGTCGGCGAGCGGGTCGATCCCGGGATTCGAACACTACGACGACGTGCTTCGCAGCGAGTCGGCCGAACACCTCGAGGGCGAAATCGAGGGCCGGGAGATGCTGTACTCGGGTGGCACCACGGGCTTTCCGAAGGGCGTGCGCAAACCGTGGCCGGGCACGCCGCTCGGTGATCCCTCGTGCGCGCCCGTTCTCATCGCCCGCGGTCTCCTGCGCAACGGTCCGCGTCAGGACGTCGTCTATCTCTCGCCCGCTCCGCTGTATCATGCGTCGCCACTGGTCTTCTCGATGTCCTGGCATCGGCTCGGCGGCACTGTCGTGGTGATGGAGAACTTCGACGCACGCACGTGTCTCGAGTTGATCGAGAAGTACCGGGTCACCGACGCGCAGTTCGTCCCCACCATGTTCGTGCGGTTGCTCAAACTGCCCGACGACATCCGCGCTCGGTACGACACGTCGAGCCTGCGGGAGGTCGTCCACGGTGCTGCCCCCTGCCCCGTCGCCGTCAAGCAGCAGATGATGCAGTGGTGGGGACCGATCATCCACGAGTACTACTCGGGTACAGAGGATGTGGGCGCGTCCGCGATCTCTCCCGAAGAGTGGCTGTCGCATCCCGGTTCGGTGGGCCGGCCGATGCAGGAGTGCCACATCGTGGGCGACGACGGTCGAGAGCTTCCCCCGGGGGAGGTAGGCGTGGTGTATTTCGCGGGCGGTCGAGCGTTCGAGTACCACAACGATCCCGAGAAAACCGCGTCCATCACCAACGAGCAGGGGTGGCGGACATTGGGCGACATGGGATATCTCGACGCCGAGGGCTACCTCTATCTCACCGATCGCCAGGCATTCATGATCATCTCGGGAGGAGTGAACATCTATCCGCAGGAGACAGAGAACCTCCTCGTCGGTCACCCCGCGGTGGTCGACGCCGCCGTGATCGGCGTTCCGGACGACGAAATGGGAGAAGCCGTCAAAGCTGTGGTCCAGTTGGCAGATCCGGCGTCGGCAAGCCCGGAACTCGAGTCCGAGCTCATCGACTTCTGCCGTAACGAGCTGGCTTCCTTCAAATGTCCTCGCACGGTGGACTTCGTCACGGAGCTTCCACGTGACCCCAACGGGAAGTTGTACAAGCGCCGACTGCGCGACGGGTACTGGGCTGATAGAGAATCCCACGTCGTCTGACCGGGAGACGGGCGCCCCGGGGACCCCCCGCGGGGCACGCCCCCGCGGGCGGGG
>NZ_JAXION010000121.1:0-12528 GCF_049311045.1 Rhodococcus sp. 7Tela_A2
CAGGAGGCCCCGCTCGCGCGCCCCCCGGTACAGCCGCATCCGCGGGGGCGGGGGGGGCGCCCCGACACGCCCGGGGCGGCGAACGACGAATCGTGCGCCGCCACAGGCGCGGGGTGTATCAGTCGCGCGGCTTCTCGCGAAGCTCGTACGCCTCGATCACGTCGCCGACCTTGATGTCGGAGTAGGTGACCGTCAGACCACACTCGTAGCCCTCGCGGACCTCGGTGACATCGTCCTTCTCGCGTCGCAGCGACGAGATGGTGATCGTCTCGGCGACAACGTTGTTGTCGCGGAGCAGACGAGCCTTCGCGTTGCGCTTGACGATGCCGGACTGCACGAGGCAACCCGCGATGTTGCCGACCTTCGACGACTTGAAGATCGCACGGATCTCGGCGCGGCCGAGCTCGACCTCCTCGTAGACCGGCTTGAGCATGCCCTTGAGAGCCTTCTCCACCTCGTCGATCGCCTGGTAGATGATCGAGTAGTAGCGGATGTCGACGCCCTCGCGGTTCGCCAGCTCCGTCGCCTTGCCTTCGGCGCGGACGTTGAAGCCGATGATCACCGCGTTGGACGCAGCTGCCAGGTTGACGTTGGTCTCGGTGATGCCACCGACACCGCGGTCGATGACCCGCAGACGCACCTCGTCGTCGATCTCGATACCCATGAGGGCCTCTTCGAGGGCCTCGACGGTACCGGAGTTGTCGCCCTTGAGGATGAGGTTGAGCTCGTTGTGCTCCTTGAGAGCGGCATCGAGATCCTCGAGGCTGATCCGCTTACGGCTCTTCGCAGCGAGCGCGTTGCGCTTGCGTGCGTTGCGCCGGTCGGCGATCTGGCGAGCGATACGGTCCTCGTCGACGACAACCAGGTTGTCGCCGGCGCCGGGCACCGACGTGAAGCCGATGACCTGGACGGGCCGCGACGGAAGCGCCTCGAGGACGTCCTCGCCGTGCTCGTCGACCATCCGCCGGACGCGACCGTAGGCATCGCCCGCGACGATGGAGTCGCCGACCCGCAGCGTGCCGCGCTGGACCAGCACCGTGGCGACCGGACCGCGACCGCGGTCGAGGTGCGCCTCGATGGCGACGCCCTGCGCCTCCATGTCGGGGTTGGCCCGCAGATCGAGCGATGCGTCTGCCGTGAGCAGCACCGCTTCGAGCAGCTGGTCGATGTTCAGCCCCTGCTTCGCCGAGATGTCGACGAACATGGTGTCGCCGCCGTACTCCTCGGTGACAAGGCCGTACTCGGTGAGCTGCTGACGGATCTTGTCCGGGTTCGCGCCCTCCTTGTCGATCTTGTTCACCGCGACCACGATCGGCACGTCGGCCGCCTGGGCGTGGTTGATCGCTTCCACCGTCTGCGGCATGACACCGTCGTCGGCCGCGACCACGAGGATCGCGATGTCGGTGGACTTCGCGCCACGGGCACGCATGGCGGTGAACGCCTCGTGACCCGGGGTGTCGATGAAGGTGATCAGGCGATCGTCACCGTTGAGGTGTGTGAGCACCTGGTAGGCACCGATGTGCTGCGTGATGCCGCCGGCCTCGCCCTCGCGGACCTTGGCCTGACGGATCGTGTCGAGCAGTCGGGTCTTGCCGTGGTCGACGTGACCCATGACGGTGACCACGGGCGGACGCTGCTGGAGGTCTTCCTCGCCGCCCTCGTTCTCGCCGTACTGAATGTCGAACGACTCGAGCAGTTCACGGTCCTCGTCCTCGGGGGAGACGACCTGCACGACGTAGTTCATCTCCGAGCCGAGCAGCTCGAGGGTCTCGTCGTTCACGGACTGAGTGGCCGTGACCATCTCACCGAGGTTGAACAGTGCCTGCACGAGTGCAGCGGGGTTCGCGTCGATCTTCTCGGCGAAGTCGGACAGCGATGCGCCACGAGCGAGCCGGATGGTCTCGCCGTTGCCACGCGGCAACCGCACGCCACCGACCGACGGCGCCTGCATCGAATCGTATTCCTGCCGCTTCTGCCGCTTCGACTTGCGACCGCGACGCGGAGCACCACCGGGGCGACCGAACGCACCGGCTGCGCCGCCACGGCCACGACCGCCGGCGCCACCGCCGCCGGGACGACCGCGGAAGCCACCGGGAGCACCTGCTCCTGCGGGCGCGCCGCCACCGGCGCCACCACCGCGGTAGCCGCCGCCACCGCCGGCGCCGCCACCGGGACGACCGCCCGGAGCACCGCCGGGACGACCCGGACGGCCGGCCGGAGCCGGACGTGCAGCCCGCTGCGGCATCGCACCGGGGTTGGGACGAGGGGGCATCGAACCCGGAGTCGGGCGAGGTCCGCCCTGACCGGGAGCCGGACGCGGACCGCCCTGGCCGGGAGCCGGACGGGGTCCGCCCTGACCTGCGGCGGGACGACCCTGACCGGGAGCCGGGCGGGGTCCGCCCTGACCTGCGGCGGGACGACCCTGGCCGGGAGTCGGGCGAGGACCGCCGGGACGCGGAGCCGGACGCTCTGCCGGAGCAGACGAGTACGGGTTGTTACCGACGCGCGGGGCCTTGGGGCCGGGACGCGGGCCTGCCGGCTTGGGACCGGGCTTGGCCGACGGAGCCTGCGGGGACGCCGCCGCAGCGGGTGCCGCTGCTTCGGGAGCCGACGCAGCCGGAGCCTCGGCAGCCGGAGCGGCCGGAGCCTGCGCGGCCGGAGCCGGAGCTGCGGGAGCCGGCTTGGGGGCGACCGGCTTGGGCGCGCCGGGCTTCGGCCGCGAACCGGCGGCCGGGCTCGGAGCCGGTGTGGGCTCGGCCGGCGCGGGTGCCGCCGGTGTTGTTTCGGGGGCCGGGGCTGCAGCCGCCGGCGCGGGTGCCGCCGGGCGCGGACCCGGACGGGGTCCTCCGCCGGGACGCGGGCCCGGGGTGGGTGCGGCCTTACCGGCCGTAGCGCCGTCTTCCTTCGCGCTGCCGAACGATTCGCGCAAACGACGCGCAACCGGGGGCTCGACGGTCGAAGACGCCGACTTCACGAACTCGCCCTGCTCCTTGAGCCGTGCGAGTAGTTCCTTACTGGTGACACCGAGTTCTTTAGCCAACTCGTGCACGCGGGCCTTGCCTGCCACTGCTCTCCTCACTGATGAGGTCGAGCCGGCCAATGCCCGCACGACCTCGGGTTATCTCCGATGGACGTTCATCGCTGGTGCTTCACGGTGTGCTCATGAGTGTTCGTACCTGTTCTTCTCAGAGTTCGATGTCACTGTTGGTGCCTCGTCGCCGATCTCACTGTCACGCAGTCCGGTGACAATCGCCGGACTCCGCCACGTTCTGTGATCTCGCCGCCGCGGACCCGACCAGCTGATCCAGCGCCGCTGTATCCGGGTTTCCGGATACTTTGAGTGCTCTGCCGAATGCTCGGCGCCGAACGGCCTGACCCAGGCACTCCGGGGTGGGGTGCAACCATGCACCTCGCCCGGGAAGCCTGTGCCCGGGGTCGGGAACCACGACGAACGTTCGTGATCCGTGCTCGCGTGCCACGACCCTCAGCAGCTCGGCAGCCAGCGTTCGCTGCCGACAACCGATACAGGTACGCACCGAGCCGGTGCGCGACCCATGGGCCGAGGGCAGTTCATGCTGAACCATCGACCACTCTACCGTTGTTTTGCGAAGAATCCCGCATTCCACGCCTACCTGCCTGTCGGCGCGTTACCGGAAGCCTCGTTCGTGGCGGGTGCAGCGTCACTGCGGATGTCGATTCGCCAGCCGGTCAGGCGTGCTGCCAGGCGGGCATTCTGACCCTCTTTGCCGATGGCCAGGGACAACTGGAAGTCGGGCACCACCACGCGCGCGGCGCGTGCTTCGGGGTCGACGACCGTGACCGATACCACCTTCGAGGGCGACAGGGCATTTCCGACGAACTTCGCAGGATCCTCGTCGTAGTCGATGATGTCGATCTTTTCCTCGCCCAGTTCGCGCATCACGTTGCGCACGCGCTGACCCATCGGCCCGATGCACGCGCCCTTCGCGTTGAGACCCGGAACGAGCGAGTGCACGGCAATCTTCGACCGGTGACCGGACTCGCGAGCGACCGCGACGATCTCCACCGAGCCGTCGGCGATCTCGGGCACCTCGAGCGCGAACAACTTGCGGACCAGGTTCGGGTGCGTACGCGAGAGCGTGATCTGCGGTCCGCGCTGGCCGCGGGACACGCCCACGACGTAGCACTTGATGCGGTCGCCGTGCTCGTACGTCTCGCCGGGGACCTGCTCGGCAGGAGGGATGAGCCCCTCGGTGCTGGTCGTCTCGCCGCCGATCTTGACCACCACCATGCCGCGGGCATTCGCGCGGGAGTCGCGCTGGACGACACCGCTGACGATTTCGCCCTCGTGCGTGGCGAACTCGCCGAACCGCTTTTCGTGTTCGGCGTCGCGAATGCGCTGCATGATGACCTGGCGCGCCGTCGTTGCGGCGATGCGTCCGAAGTCCTCGGGGGTGTCGTCCCATTCGGCGACGACGTTGCCGTCCTCGTCGCGCTCCTCCGCGAGCACCTGGATCGCACCGGTCTTGGTGTCGACGGCGACCCTGGCGTGCGGCTGGTGGCCGTCCACGTGGCGGTACGCCGTCAGCAGCGCGGTTTCCAGCGTCTCGATCAGTTCTTCGAACGGGATGTTCTTCTCGGACTCCAGCATTCGCAGAGCCGCGATCTCGATATTCACTTGTCCAGCCTCGTTTCGTTCACGTCTTCTTCTTCGTCTTCTTCGTCGCCGAGGACCTCGGCGATCTCGCCTGCGGCCGCCCTGCCGTCCGGGAGTCCCCCGGCCAGTTCGAGCTCGCGCGGGTTGGGCTTGGCGAACTCCACCTCGACCACCGCATGCCGGATCTCGCTCAAGGGGATAGCGCGCACGAACGGGCCGGCACGATCCGGCAGCACGACGCGGATCTCGTCACCGACCAGTTCTCCGACGCGCGCGACGATGGTCTCGTCGGCGAGCTGGATCTTCGCCTTGCGTCCTTGAGCCCGCCGCCAGTGCCGGTCGTGGACGAGCGGGCGGCCTACACCCGGACTGGTCACTTCGAGCATGTAGGGCGCCTCCCCGAAGTCCGACACGGAGTCGAACGCCTCGGAGACCACCCGGCTCAGTCGCGCGGCCTCGTCCAGGCTGAGCCCGGCATCGCTGTCGACGAGCAGCCGGACCGTGCTGTGTTTTCCGGCCGCGGTCACCACCACGTCTTCGAGGTCGTATCCCTCTTCGGCGAGAAGATCGGAGACGAGCTCGACGATCCGTTCCGGGGGCGGCACAGGCATTGCGGGCGGGCTCCTCGTTCAGTTGTGGTCACAGCGGACAGCCGGCCGATACGGATCCGAACCGGCTGGGTCAAGCGTAACGCGCAAATCGGGGCGCCGTGACCAGGCCGCCGTGGTTCGCTACCGGGGTCTGCTGGCACGATGGTGCGGTGCCGATGTCAGTTACCCGTACCACCCTGTCCCGACGAGCCCTGTTGCGATGGTCCTCGGCGACGATCGGCGGGGTCGGTGTCCTGGGAGTCACCGGATGCGGGCTCTCCGACGACGACGCCGAATCGGAGCCGGATCCGCTGCTGGCGCAGGCCGCGAGCGCGCGGCGGGATGCCGCGACCGCCCGCGCACTCACCGCCCTGTACCCGGATCGGGCGGGCGCGCTGAGCGTGATCGCCGACGAACGCACCGCGCACGCCGACGCGTTGGACGCGGACGTCGCTCGCATGGCGGGAATCACTGCCGACACGACCACATCGGGTACCTCGTCCACCACGTCTGCGCCCGGCGCGGAGCAGCCGACCGTCGAACAGTTGCGGGAAATGCTGGTCCGGTCGCAGCGCAGCGCGGCGGACCTCGCCCGCACGCTCACCGGCTACCGAGCCGGTCTCCTGTCCTCGATCAGCGCAGCATGTGGAGTCCAGACGGAGGTTCTGCTGTGAGTTCCCCGGAGCTCGGACCCGAGCAACAAGCCCTTGTCGACGCGCTGGAAGCGGAGCATTCGGCCGTCTTCGGGTACGGACTCGTCGCCGCGTTCGCGGACCCCTCCCGTCCGGGTGACGTCGCCGCCGATGCCGCCGCGCACCGTGCCCGCCGCGATGCAACCGTCGACGCACTCCAGTCCGCCGGAGTGACACCGCCCACCGCCGCGCCCGGGTACACCGTTCCGTTCCCGGTGACCGACCCCGTCGAAGCAGCCCGGCTGGCCGTGCAGATCGAGAGTGACACGGCGGTCGCGTGGCGGTCGGTCGTCGAGCGCGCACGCAGTGAGGCCACGCGTGGAAACGCACTCGACGCGCTCACCGAAGCCGCCTTGCGCGCTGCCCGCTGGCGTGTCGTCGAAGGGGTTCCCCCGACCGTCGCCTTTCCCGGCCGGCCCTGACAGCGGCGCCGCGGCCGAGCCCGCAGGCTCGACCACGGCGCGTGGTGTTGCTGCTCGCCCGGCCGGGGCCGGACGCGCGGCGGTCAGACCGTGGCCAATCGGTCCGAGTCCCGGGACTCCGGCAGAACCGACGGCGACTCGACCGGGAGGTTCGCGTCGCGCACCTCGCGGTACGGGCGCAGGTGGGTGTACAGCTCGTCGCGCAACGGGTTGCGGTGCCGCGTGACGATGGTGAACACCTGGTAGGCCGCGACGGCGATGTTGGCCGCGAGCGACAGCGCCGACACGACGAACAGCGCGGTGGGGTTGTGCGACGACTCGACGGCGAACTGCGACGAGGTCACGAACGTCGGGACTGCCATCGTGAACATCATCCACAGGGCCAGCGTGTGGGCGCGGTGCTGCAGCCAGGCGCCCTTCTTGATGAAGAAGGCGGGGATGGTGCAGGAGATGAGCAGGGCCGCACCGGCGTAGAAGGCGTGGTCACCGACACAGTTGTAGACGTAGGCGAAGTTCCACAGGTCGTACGCGATGATCCAGAACCACATCATGTCGGGCCAGATCATGTCCTTGGACTTGTCTCGCGAGACGATGATCCCGGCCCAGCCGCAGATGGTGACCAGGTTGAGGATCCCGGCGATGCCGTTCATGTAGTTCCACGGGCCGCCGACCATGAAGACGCCGTCGTGCATGCCCTGCATGCCCGCGACCTCGAAGTCACGAATGACTGCCTCGCCGATGTTGATCGCCAGGATCAGGGCGGGGAACATCAGCATCCAGCGGTTCTTCGCCAGACGCGGGACGTACCGGATGAGCATGAAGCCCAGGCACCCGATGAGCGCCGAGTACACCTTCACCCAGTGGAACCAGGTGCCCGTCGACGAGCCTGCGCCGGCCGTCGTCGGCCACACGAACAATGTCAGGACGAGAGGCAGCGCCACGAAGAAGCCGAGACCGGCCCACTTCCAGCGGCGCGTTACCTCGTTGAGGGCGATGAGGGCGGCCAGCACGACGCACCACATCACCCAGGAGTACCAGGGAATGGATTCGAACAAGAACATCGGAGCTCCTCTTCGCGGCCCGCGGCGTGCGTGCCGTCCGGATATCTTTCGCGGCCCGCGGCATGCGTGCCGTCCGGATATCTACGGTAGGAATCCCGACACAGGGCGTCACTAGACATCTGACGCGATGTGTCCAGGGACCTCGGGCGGTACCGTGAGCCATGGCCGACGAGAGTGCCGATGCGCAGCGGCGTGCAGGTGCACGCGACGCGCTGGCGGCCGCGCTCAAGGCCCGGCTACGGACCGAGCCGCTCGACAAGGTGACCGTGACGGAGCTGACGCGCGACTGCGGACTGACGCGGCAGGCGTTCTACTACCACTTCCCCGACGTGCGGCACCTCGCTGTCTGGGTGTTCGAGAGAGAGGTCGCCGGCCGTGTCCGCACGTACGCGTCCGAGGAGGGATGGGCCGACGGTCTGGTCCGGTTGCTGCTGTACATGCGCGACAATCGCTCGTCAACGCTCGGGGTGCTCGACGGGCTGGGCAGATCCGGGCTCGAGCGCTTCCTGTTCGGCCAGATGCGGCCCGTCACCGAGGCCGTGATGGACCAGGACGGCGGCGGACCGGCACGCGCGCAGGACCGCGTACTGGTGGTCGACTTCTATACCTCGGCGGTGCTCGCCGTGGTGCTGCGGTGGGTCTCGGACGGCATGGTCGAGCACCCGTACCAGGTGGTCGGCGATCTCGAGATCATGCTGCACGGCGCGGTGCGGGAATCCGTCCGCCGGCTCGACGCTCGTGCCACGCCGCCGCGGCGAGCTCAGGGCCGGTGACCGGCAGGGCCGGGTTTCCCGGACAGTCCCGACCGTCACCGATTCAGCGCGCGCCGCACCGCCATCTCCACCGGGGCGGTGCCGGTGGCGTCGAGCCGGAAGGGCGCGACCGTCTCGATCGGCGGCTGAGCGATGATGCGCGGTGGCCGAATTCCGCTCTCCTGCGCGCTGTTCGGCGGTTGAGCGCTGCGCATCGGCTGGGCCGCATGCACCAGGAACGGGTGGCACACATAGACATCGCCCGCGGCACCGGTCGCCTCGACCGTCGGCCGGGAAGCCGCGTCGAGCATGCCGTCCTCGTCCATGGCGCGGCACAACTCCAGCGCCGAACGCCCGTCGCGGTGGTCGACGAGGTAGCCGGGCACGTCGAGGTGCGAACCCACCTTGATCCTGGTGGGAGCGTCGTCCGGTCCTACGTCGGTGAGCAGGAACAGCACCAGCAGACCCCGGCCGCGTGAGCGGAGATCGACGTACGGCCAGGTCTGTCCCTCGACGGCGAAACTACCGTCGACGTGCCATCCGGTATCTCCGGGATCGGCGGGATGCGGAAACCGGACGGGAAACGTGCCGAGGCCGCGAGGCCGAACCCAGCGACCGGATCCCAGCAGACGGTCGTAGGCGTCGAGTAGGACCGGCATCGTGGCGGCCTCGACGAACGGCGGATCCCATCGACCTCCGACCCGCACGACAGGTTCGGTCCACGTGCCCGGGTCCGATCGGTCTGCGTCGAGATCTTCCCAGAGGAGATCGCAGCACCGCTCCGTGATCGAGCGCGGAACGGCGCCTGCGATCCGCAGATATCCCTCGTCGATGAAACGCTCGGTGTCGATCACGCGCTCGGTGTCGATCACGCGCTCGGTGTCGATCACGCGCTCGGCGTCGGCCACTTCCCGGTTCTCGCTCACACGAACAATGTCCGCCGTCCCGGGTGCCGGGCGCCACCGATTTTCTGCCGGACCGGCGGTCCCGGCTACGGCTACTGCTCGACGACCAGTGCCAACGCGAAACCGTCCCAGCCCTTGACCCCGACGGTCTGCAACGCCGTGGCGTCGAGACGAGGTTCGGCCGCCAGCACGGCGAGCAGTTCCCGCGACGCGCGGACCTTCGAGTCGTCGTCCTCCGGATCGCTGATCGCGCCGGCGCGGACCACGTTGTCGACCACGATCACCGTGCCCGGACGTGACAACCGCAACGCCTCGCGCACGTAGTTGCTGTTGTTCTCCTTGTCGGCGTCGATGAACACCAGGTCGAACGGTCCTTCGAGGTGCGGGAGCGTGTCGAGCGCCGCGCCGACGCGAATGTCGACGCGCGCTCCGACGCCGGCCTGGTCGAGGTTGGCACGCGCCACCTCGGCGTGCCGGGGTTCGTACTCGAGAGTCGTCACGTGTCCCGACTCTCCGACCGCGCGTGCCAGCCAGATCGCCGAGTACCCGCCGAGCGTGCCGATCTCGAGCACCCGGCGGGCACCTCGGATCCGGGCCAGCAGGTACAGGAACTTGCCCTGAACCGGGGCGACGTCGATGGGCCTCAGTCCCGCCTCCGCGTTCGCCTCGAGGGCGGCATCGAGGGCGGGATCGTCACCGATGAGGAAATCGGCGAGATAGGTGTCGGTCGCGCTCCAGTTCTCGGACATGGGCCCATTCTGGCCCACCGGCTCCGGGTGTGCGATCAGCGCCCGAGGATCTCCCGCACCGCCTCGCCCACCGGCACCTCGCTCGACTCTCCGGTGAGGCGGTTGCGCACTTCGACGTTGCCGTCGGCGAATCCGCGTCCCACCACGACGACCAGAGGCATCCCGAGCAGTTCCGAATCCTTGAACTTCACACCGGGCGACGCCTTGCGATCGTCGAACAGCACGTCCAGGCCGGCGTTCGAAAGTTCCTCGACGAGGTTTTCCGCCCCGGCGCGAGCCTGCTCGTCCTTGTTGGCGATGACGACGTGCACGTCGAACGGCGCGACCTCGGACGGCCAGCGCAGGCCCTTCTCGTCGTGCTGCTGCTCGGCGATCACCGCGACCAGGCGGGACACGCCGACGCCGTACGAGCCCATCGTGGGGCGCACCGGCTTGCCGTTCTCGTTGAGCACATCGACGGCGAACGCGTCGGTGTACTTGCGGCCGAGCTGGAAGACGTGGCCGATCTCGATGCCACGGGCGGACACCAAGGGGCCGGCACCGTCCGGCGACGGGTCACCGTCGCGGACCTCTGCGGCCTCGACGGAGCCGTCGGCGACGAAGTCACGCCCGGCGACGCGCCCGAAGACGTGCTTGCGGTTGTCGTCCGCGCCGGTGATCCATGCCGTTCCGTCGACCACGCGCGGGTCGACGAGGTAACGGACGCCGTTGGCGAGCAGCGCCTTCGGGCCGATGTAGCCCTTGACGAGGAACGGGTTGGCGGCGAAATCGGACTCGTCGAGCAGCGCGACCTCCGCCGGCTCGAACGACGCCTCGAGACGCTTGTCGTCGACCTCGCGGTCTCCCGGGATGCCGATTCCGACCAGTTCCCACTCTCCGCCGGGCTGCCGCACCTTGACGAGGATGTTCTTCAGGGTTTCGGAGGCGTCGACGTCACGGCCGAGGATCTCGGTGGCCACCTCGACGAGCGAACCGATCGTCGGGGTGTCCGGCGTGTCGTGGACGACCGCGTCCGGCAGTCCGTCGAACGGAATCGGTGCGGGGGCGAGCGTCTTGACGGCCTCGACGTTGGCGGCGTAACCGGACTCGACGCACCGGACGTAGGTGTCCTCACCGACCTCGCTCTCGGCCAGGAACTCCTCCGAAGCACTGCCGCCCATGGCGCCCGACGTCGCGGACACGATCACGTACTTCACGCCCAGGCGGGCGAAGATCCGCTCGTAGGCGTCGCGGTGTGCCTGGTACGACTGCGCGAGGCCCTCATCCGTGAGATCGAAGCTGTACGAGTCCTTCATCACGAACTCGCGGCCGCGCAGGATGCCGGCGCGGGGGCGCTCCTCGTCGCGGTACTTGGTCTGCACCTGGTAGAGGGTGACCGGGAAGTCCTTGTAGGAGTTGTACTCACCCTTGACGGTGAGCGCGAACAGTTCCTCGTGCGTGGGCCCGAGCAGGTAGTCGTTGCCCTTACGGTCCTGGAGACGGAACAGTCCGGCGCCGTACTCGGTCCAGCGGTTCGACGTCTCGTAGGGCTCGCGCGGCAGCAACGCGGGCAGGGAGATCTCCTGCGCTCCGATGCTGTTCATCTCCTCGCGGACCACCCGCTCGACCTGACGCAGCACCTTGAGCCCCAGTGGCAGCCACGAGTAGATGCCCGGCGCGATGCGCCGCACGTACCCGGCCCGGACGAGCAGTTTGTGGCTGGCGACCTCGGCATCGGCCGGGTCGTCGCGGAGAGTGCGGAGGAACAGGTGCGACATGCGAGTGATCACGGTCGATGAGCCTACCGCTCGCCGGAATCGGGCCCTCGGTACGGTGGGCTGTTGTGCTGGTGCTTCTCCCCCCTTCCGAAACCAAATCCACCGGCGGCGACGGCGGGCCGCTGGATCTCGGCGACCTCTCGATGCCGCAACTGACCGAAACCCGCGAGCTGCTCGTCCGGGCTCTGGTCGAGCTCGCCGCCGATTACGACGCGTCGAGCCGGGCGCTCGGCCTGGGCGCGAACGGAGCAGACGAGATCGAACGCAACGCCAAGTTGTGGGTCTCCCCCACCCGTCCCGCACTCGAGCGGTACACCGGGGTGCTGTTCGACGCCCTCGACGCCGCACGCTTCACGAAGGTGCAGCGCGAGAAGGCGTACCGGCGACTGGCCGTCGGCTCGGCGCTGTTCGGTGCCGTGCGTGCGAGCGACCCCATTCCGGCCTACCGCCTCTCGGGTGGCTCGAAGCTTCCCGGGTTCGGCACCCTCGCGGCGTTGTGGCGGCCCGAGTTGACCGACGCGCTCGTCGCCGAGGCCGGAGATGACCTCGTCGTCGATCTCCGTTCGGGTGCCTATCAGCAACTCGGCCCGGTTCCCGGCGCGATCACCGCGACGGTGCTGACGGAAAAGCCCGACGGCACCCGCTCGGTCGTGAGCCATTTCAACAAGCACCACAAGGGGCTCCTCGCCCGCGCGCTGGTGCAGACCCGGGCCGAGCCGGCCGATGTGCGCGGTCTCGCGCGCGTGGCGTCGAAGGCCGGACTGCGGGTGGAGATCGCCTCCCCGACGGAACTGGTCGTCCTCACCTGACCCGGACTGGCGGGGCGGGGGCGCGGGGGGGGCGGGGGGGTCGGCCGCGGGGCGGCGGTCCGGGGGGTTGGGGGTCCAGCGGCCCGAGCTCGTGCGCGCCGACGCCCGCGATGGCGCACAGCGGAAGCGGGACCACGGCCAGACCCACTCCGAAC
>NZ_JAXION010000122.1:0-12438 GCF_049311045.1 Rhodococcus sp. 7Tela_A2
CCCGTCCCGACCCCGGAGGAACTGCAGGCCTCGCTCGACCGCGCGTTCGACGAGACCGTGCCCGCCGAGGAGAAGACCGACCTGGTGCAGGGCGCCGAGCTCGATCCCACCCTGATCGACCAGGTCGCCATCGCTGCGAAGCAGGCCGGTGCGGTGATCACCATCATCGACGTCAACGACAACGAGAACGGCACCGCCACCGCCGGCATCGAAACCCAGCTCGGCGACCAGGTCGCCACCGGCACCGTCGATTTCGTCGCGGAGGACGGTGTCTGGAAGCTGTCGAAGAACAACGCCTGCGGCATCGTCGCGGCCGCGCAGCTGCAGACCCCTGCCTGCCCCTGATATCCCTGCCCGACCCTGATACAAGGGTTAGGCACAGAACGGTTCCCTACGCGTATTTCCGCGTAGGGCACCGTTTTTCGCTGTTCGGACCCGGTCAGTTCTCGGGGGAGTGCCATTCCACGCGGTCGACCTGCGACTGCGCGAGCCGGGTGGTGGCGTCGGGGTCGACGTAGACCTGGTCGCCCGACAGCACGAGTGTCCCCTCGACGGGCAACGGAAGCATCGGATCGAATGTCATGCTGCCTTCCCCGGCCATCGTGTAGTGCTCGATGTCGAGTTGGCCCTGTCCGTTGGGCAGCATCCACACCGAGCCCTGCGGTGTCTGCTCGACCCGGACGTCGACGGTGACGCGCTCGTCGTCGTCGGAGACCAGCGTGGCGGTGCTCACCTGGTCGATCGTGACGCCGGCGCTCATCACCTGCTGACGGATCTGCCACACCGCGCCCACGCCGATCTCGGCGTCCGGGAACGAGACCATGCGGTACACGGACTGATAGAACGCCTGCTCGATCGCGGAGCGGGCGACGTTCGCCGTTTCCACCGTCGGCGCCAATCGGAGTGCACTGATCGCGCCGGTCGGGGCGACCGTCAGCCCGGCCCGGGAGCCGGCAGCGTCGGCGAGCGCCGACGCGAGCATCGGATCGGGCGACGTCCCTTCGCCGAGAACGATGTCGACGAGCGTGCTCGGCTGGGTGTCGGAGACCGCCTGCGTCACCGACGCGGCGAGGGGAAGGTTGAGTTCGGGAGTGGAGAAGTCCTGACGTGGCTCTTTGTCGATCTGCTGGAACACCTCCGAGCGGGTGGTCAGCACGACGTTCTGCTCGACGTCGGCCGGAGGTGCGAGCCGCACCACCGCGCGGGGCTCGCTGCCCGCCTCCAACACCGTGGTCGTCACCGCGGATACGGGCACCGTCACCTCGGAGGATGTCGCCGCGGATGTAGCAGGGGCGCCCTCCGAAGAATCGCCGCATCCGGTGACGAACGCGGCGAGGGAGAGAACGGCGGCGAGGGCACACGGCCTCGGGTGAGGGAATCTGGACAGCACAGGCACATCACCAGGGTAGCCACGGCGGGAGGGGTGACCGCTCACTCGTGCGGGTAGGGGATGATGTAAAGGTGACTGACGAAGCTTCCCGCCCCGATCCCGCGGGCGATCCCGCTGTGCCGAGGGCGGTGGAGACGCCCACGCCCGACGCGGTAGCGGCACCCCTGCCCGAGGCGGTAGCGGCCCCCCTGCCCGAGGCGGTAGCGGCACCCCTGCCCGACGCGGCAGAGGAACCCTTGCACGGCGCGGTGAAGTCCCCGGTCGGTCGTCGGGCGACCCGCGCCCTCTTCGTCCTCGCGTTCCTGATCTACGTGGCGGACCTCGTGACGAAGGTGCTCGCCGTCCGCTTCATCGATCCTGCCGATCCGGTGTCCATCGTCGGCGACACGGTGACGCTCACGCTCGTCCGTAATCCCGGTGCCGCGTTCTCCATGGCCACGGGCATGACCTGGCTGCTGACCATCGTCGCGATCGGCGTGGTCATCGGCGTGATCAAGATCGGGAGGACACTGCAGTCGCGCTGGTGGGCGCTGGGCCTCGGCCTGGTACTCGGCGGGGCGCTGGGCAACCTCACCGACCGCCTCTTCCGTTCCCCCGGCCCGCTGCAGGGTCACGTGGTGGACTTCGTGTCGGTCGGATGGTGGCCGGTGTTCAACGTCGCCGACTCCGCGATCGTGTGCGGAGCGATCCTCCTCGTCGCGCTGACCGTGTTCGGTATCGAGCCGAACGGCAGCAGGTCCACGAAATCCGACACCACCGGAAAGGAAAGCCGCCAGTGAGGGAAACCCGGTCGATGCCTGTACCCGACGGGCTCGACGGGATGCGTGTCGACGCCGGCCTCGCCCGCCTGCTCGGTTTGTCCCGTACCGCCGTCGCCGCACTCACCGAGGAGGGCGCCGTCCTCGTGGACGGGACGCCCGTCGGCAAGTCCGATCGTCTCTCGGCCGGGTCGTGGCTCGAGGTCGAACTCCCCGAGCCGCCGCGTCCGCTGACCATCGAGCCACAGCCCGTCGAGGGCATGGAAATCCTGTACGCCGACGACGACATCGTCGCGGTCGACAAGCCCGTCGGGGTGGCGGCGCACGCGAGCGTGGGGTGGACCGGGCCGACCGTCATCGGCGGTCTCGCAGCCGCAGGGTTCCGCATCTCCACGTCCGGTCTGCACGAACGGCAGGGCATCGTGCACCGTCTCGACGTCGGGACTTCGGGGGTGATGGTCGTGGCGACCTCCGAGCGGGCCTACACCGTGCTCAAACGCGCCTTCAAGCAGCGCACCATCGACAAGCGGTACCACGCGCTGGTGCAGGGCCACCCGGATCCGAGCAGCGGCACCATCGACGCACCCATCGGCCGGCACCGCAGCAGCGACTGGAAATTCACCGTGGCCGCGGACGGCAAGCCCAGCGTCACCCACTACGACACCATCGAAGCGTTCCAGGCCGCGAGCCTGCTCGACGTCCACCTCGAGACCGGCCGCACGCACCAGATCCGGGTGCACTTCTCGGCGTTGCGGCACCCGTGCTGCGGCGACCTCACCTACGGTGCCGACCCGCGCCTCGCGGCCAGGCTCGGTCTCGAGCGCCAGTGGCTGCACGCAAAGTCGCTGGGGTTCGCGCACCCGACCCAGGGGCAGTGGATCGAGATCGAGAGCAAGTACCCGGCCGATCTGGAACACGCACTCGACGTGCTCCGCAGCGCCTGACCGATGAGGCGCGCGCTCCCGTGGGCGGCTGTCGCCGTCCTCGTTCTCGCCGTGCTCGTCGCAGGGTGGCTCTCGCCCGTGCGGCCCGCCTCGGTACGGAGCGACGGCCTCGGTCCGGACAGCGGTGAACTCGTCGCCGACTATCTCGCACGCGCCGACGCGAGCCTTGCCGACGCGGAACGCGAACCGGACGCCCCGCACTGGGGCCTGATCTCGTTCGAGCGGGAGGTCGACACGGCCGCCGTCGCGGCTCTGCCCGGGCAACTGCGGATCGGGCAGGTGTTGTTTCGCGTTCCGATCGACCGAGTGCAGACGCCGCTCGTCCCGGTGGCAGTGTCGGCGCACCCGGAGGCGCTGCGCAAGGCTCCGCTCGTGGCGGCGGGCGGGTGGCGGCGCCTGGGGGCGGGCCCCGCCGGGGCGGCGGGGAGCGGGGGGGGGGCGGGGGACGGGCTGGCCGCGGGCGGGGCCGGCGGCGGCGGCGGCGCGGGGCGGGGCACCGCCGCACAGTGGCGTGCCGCCGCCGACGACCCGGCAGTACGCGCGGTGGAAGTACTCCCGTCCGATGCCGTCGCGGGACGTTTCTCCCTGATCCCGCTGCTGCCCGAGCATGCCGAGACCGTCGTGCCCGGCCCGGACGACGCCGAACCCTGAGATCGTCCGCCCTCGGCGTGAGCCGGGATCGTCGCAGCCGTACGGTGTCCTCGTGAACCGCCCGACCGCTCCCGTTCTGCGCACAGGCGTGCTGTGCGGCCTCGGCGCATACCTGTCCTGGGGGCTTTTTCCCGCCTTCTTCGGGCTTCTCGCGCCGGCCGGTGCCATCGAGATCCTCGCGCACCGGGTGCTGTGGACGCTCGTGCTCATGGTCGTCGTGCTCGCCGTGATGGGCAGGCTCGGTTCGCTGCGCGGCCTGTCCCTGCGCACCTGGGCACTCGTCGCGGCGGCCTCGGCGGCGATCGCGGTCAACTGGGGCACCTACATCTACGGGGTCACGTCGGGGCGCGTCGTCGAAACCGCACTGGGGTACTTCATCAATCCGCTCGTGAGCGTGCTGTTCGGCGTGCTGTTCTTCCGCGAGCGGCTGCGGCCGGCCCAGATCGCTGCGCTCGTGCTCGCGGTGTGTGCGGTCCTGGTCATCACCGTCGACTACGGGCGGCCCCCGGTCCTGGCGCTGACGCTGGCGCTGTCGTTCGCGTTGTACGGAGTGATCAAGAAGGTCGTGCCACTCGACCCGAGGACATCGCTGGCGGGGGAGGGCGTGGTCGCGGCTCCGTTCGCGCTGGGATACGTGATCTTTCTCGCTGTGACGGGGGCCGGCACCTTCCTCGGTTTCGGTGCGGGTCACACGGCTTTGCTGATGTCCGCGGGGGTGGTCACCGCCGTGCCGTTGCTGTTGTTCGGGGCTGCCGCCCAACGCGTTCCGCTGGCTACGCTGGGGATGTTGCAGTACCTGACGCCCAGCCTGCAGATGGCGTGGGGGGTGCTCGTCCTCCACGAGGACATGCCGGCGTCGCGGTGGATCGGTTTCGTCCTGATCTGGGTGGCGCTTGTGGTGTACAGCACCGACGCGCTGATCCGGTCGCGTCGTGGGCGCGCCGCGGTCAAGGCTGTCGGTAGCTCGGCTTAGACTCGTCGGTGCCCACAGACATCCCGGGAGAGGCACGCGTGGCTGACTCGTTCGTTCATCTGCACAACCACACCGAGTACTCGATGCTCGACGGCGCCGCCAAGGTCGGCCCGTTGTTCGCCGAGGCGCAGCGGCTGGGGATGACGGCCGTCGGCATGACCGACCACGGAAACATGTACGGCGCCAGCGAGTTCTACAACGTCGCCAAGAAGTACGACATCAAGCCCATCATCGGTATCGAGGCATACGTCGCACCCGGCTCCCGCTTCGACACCAAGCGTGTCAAGTGGGGCGACCCGAGCCAGAAGTCCGACGACGTCTCCGGCTCGGGTGCCTATACCCACATGACGATGGTCGCGGAGAATGCCGCCGGCCTGCGGAACCTGTTCAAGCTGTCCTCCCTGGCCTCGATCGAGGGACAGTTGGGCAAGTGGGCGCGCATGGACGAAGAACTCATCGCGTCGCACGCCGAGGGCATCATCGCCACCACCGGCTGTCCGTCGGGCGAGATCCAGACCCGCCTGCGGCTCGGCCACGACCGCGAGGCCCTCGAGGCCGCAGCGAAGTGGCAGGAGATCTGGGGCAAGGACAACTTCTTCCTCGAACTGATGGATCACGGTCTGTCCATCGAACGCCGGGTCCGTGAGGGCCTGCTCGAGATCGGCAACAAGCTCGGTATCCCGCCGCTGGCCACCAACGACTGCCACTACGTGACCAAGGACGCCGCGGAGAACCACGAAGCGCTGCTGTGCATCCAGACCGGCAAGACGCTCTCCGATCCCACCCGGTTCAAGTTCGACGGTGACGGCTACTACCTCAAGTCCGCCGACGAGATGCGCGCCATCTGGGACGCCGAGGTGCCCGGCGCGTGCGACAACTCGGTGCTGATCGGCGAACGCGTGCAGCCGTACGACGACGTGTGGACCCACCGCGACCGCATGCCGATCTTCCCGGTGCCCGAAGGCCACACCCAGGAGAGCTTCCTGCGCCACGAGGTGATGCGCGGACTCGACCGCAGGTTCCCGTCCGGCCCGCCGCAGGAGTACCTCGCACGCGCCGACTACGAGATCGGCGTCATCAACGAGATGGGCTTCCCGGCCTACTTCCTCGTCGTCGGCGACCTGATCAATCACGCTCGGGAGGTCGGTATCCGGGTCGGACCCGGTCGTGGTTCGGCCGCGGGTTCGCTCGTCGCCTACGCGATGGGCATCACCAACATCGATCCCATCCCGCACGGACTGCTCTTCGAGCGATTCCTCAACCCCGAGCGCGTGTCGATGCCCGATATCGATATCGACTTCGACGACCGCCGCCGCGGCGAGATGGTGCGGTACGCCTCGGAGAAGTGGGGCACCGACAAGGTGGCGCAGGTCATCACGTTCGGCACCATCAAGACCAAAGCTGCGATCAAGGACTCCGCCCGAGTGCAGTTCGGGCAGCCCGGTTTCGCCATCGCGGACCAGATCACCAAGGCGCTGCCGCCGCCGATCATGGCAAAGGACATCTCGGTGTCCGGCATCACCGATCCGAGCCACGAGCGGTACAAGGAAGCCGTCGAGGTGCGCGCGCTGATCGACTCGAACCCCGACGTGCGGAAGATCTACGAGACCGCGAAAGGTCTCGAAGGCCTGATCCGTAACGCGGGCGTGCACGCCTGCGCGGTGATCATGTCGTCCGAGCCGCTGATGGACGCGATCCCGCTGTGGAAGCGTGCGCAGGACGGCGCGATCATCACCGGCTGGGACTACCCGTCGTGCGAGGCCATCGGCCTGCTCAAGATGGACTTCCTCGGGCTGCGCAACCTCACCGTGATCGGTGACGCGATCGAGAACATCAAGGTCAACCGCGGGATCGATCTCGATCTCGACACTCTTCCGCTCGAAGACCCGGCGACCTACGAACTCCTCGCGCGCGGCGACACCCTCGGCGTGTTCCAGCTCGACGGCAGCGCCATGCGCGATCTGCTGCGCCGGATGCAGCCCACCGGCTTCGAGGACATCGTCGCCGTCCTGGCGTTGTATCGCCCCGGCCCGATGGGCATGAACGCCCACAACGACTACGCCGACCGTAAGAACGGCCGGCAGCAGGTCACCCCGATTCATCCCGAGCTAGAGGAACCGCTCAAGGAGATCCTCTCCGACACCTACGGTCTGATCGTCTACCAGGAGCAGATCATGCAGATCGCTCAGAAGGTGGCCGGTTATTCGCTCGGGCAGGCCGACATCCTCCGGCGCGCCATGGGTAAGAAGAAGCTCTCGGTGCTCGAGGAAGCGTATGCGGGCTTCCGGGAAGGCATGCTGAAGAACGGCTTCTCCGAGCCGGCGATCAAGGCCCTGTGGGACACGATCCTCCCGTTCGCGGGTTACGCGTTCAACAAGTCGCACGCAGCCGGCTACGGTCTCGTCTCCTTCTGGACGGCGTACCTGAAGGCGAACTACCCCGCCGAGTACATGGCGGGTCTGCTCACCTCGGTCGGCGACGACAAGGACAAGGCCGCGATCTACCTGTCCGACTGCCGCAAGATGGGCATCACCGTGCTGCCCCCCGACGTCAACGAGTCGCACACCAACTTCATGTCGGTGGGTGAGGACATCCGGTTCGGGCTCGGCGCGGTGCGCAACGTGGGCACCAACGTCGTGGCATCGATCATCAAGGCCCGTGAGGAGAAGGGGAGGTTCACCGACTTCTCCGACTACCTCGACAAGATCGACACGGTCGCCTGCTCGAAGAAGGTCACCGAATCTCTCATCAAGGCAGGCGGTTTCGATTCGCTCGGGCATCCCCGTAAGGGATTGATGCTCGTGCACGCCGACGCGATCGACGCGGTGATGAGCACCAAGAAGGCCGAGGCCATCGGCCAGTTCGACCTGTTCGGCGGCGCCGACGCCGACGAGTCGGTCGCGTCGGTGTTCAACGTGAAGATCCCCGACGAGGAGTGGGACAGCAAGCATCGTCTCGCGCTCGAACGCGAGATGCTCGGTCTCTACGTCTCGGGGCATCCCCTCAACGGTGTCGAGCACGTACTCGCCGCCCAATCCGACACGCACATTCCGGCGATCCTCGAGGGCGGGTTCAAGGACGGTACGCAGGTCACCGTCGGCGGCATCCTCGCGTCGGTGAACCGGCGCATCAACAAGAACGGTCTCGCGTGGGCGTCGGCTCAGCTCGAAGACCTCACCGGCGGCATCGAGGTGCTCTTCTTCCCGCAGGCCTACGCCGTCTACGGCATGGACGTCGTCGAGGACTCGGTGGTGCTCGTCAAGGCGCGGGTCTCCGTCCGCGACGACCGAATCTCGTTGATCGCCAACGACCTCGCCGTACCCGACCTGTCCCAGATCGGGGTCGCGAAACCGGTGTCGGTGTCCATGCCGACACGGCTGTGCACTCCCGACAAGGTCGGGGCGCTGAAGAATGTGCTCACGAGGCATCCGGGGACGGCCGATGTGAACGTGCGACTGATCACGGGGAGCAAGGTCACGGTGCTCCGACTCGACGACAGTCTGCGCGTCGAACCCTCGTCCGCGCTGATGGGTGACCTGAAGGCGCTGCTCGGTCCCAGCTGTCTGGCGACCTGACCGGGGACTCGGGACTCGGGACCGGGCTCCGGGGTCGGGGTGTTCCAGCTGTTGTTCCGCGACCGCGGCACACCGCAAAGCCGGAGTCGGGCCCGAGCCGCGCAACCCCTACACCGAGCTGCGCGATGCGCTGGTGGCTCGGGATAGACGAGAAGGCCCTCGCGCTCGAAGGCCCCGGTAGCGGGGTAGTTGTCGACAGTGGGCGATTCGGCAGCCCCCGCCGAATCCGGCACCGCTGCCACAGAAGATCGCCGCGCAGCCGCACTGCGGCGTCTCGTGTGCGCCACCCACCGACCCGGCGAAAGCTCGCCGTACGTGAGACTGCGCATCAACACCCGATTCCGGATCGGGATCACCGCTGCTCCCAGCGGCGTCGCCGACGCCCTCGACCGCATCGACCTGTACGAACCGACGACACGGTGCCGGCCGCGGTCAACGACAGCATCATCGAGTGCAGCCATATCAGGCGAGCCCGCCGACCCCGAAAACCGGATAGCGTTGCAGCCCTTCTCGACTGCTTACGCGCCCGGTTCTGGATCGACTTTGCGTGCAGGATCGGGTGCGGATTCGAGACCAGAAGATGAGTGACCGCCCATGCGTGGCTCGCTGGTTCGGGCAGACCGCGGCTGCTGCGCATGCGCTGCCGCAGCGGCAGCCAGTGCGGACAGCAGGGCGTCGCGTCCGCTGCGATCGGGTGCGACCTCGACCCCGGCCTCGGTGCGGCTACCCGGTCGGTTTGGGTTCACATCGGGGTCGGCGACGTGTGTGCGGATGAGAGCGGCGAGACGGCCCGGCGCGATCGTGAGGCCGTCGACCGGGCGGCGTCGGTCGATCATCGACACCAGAGCGAACAGTGCCTTGGCCGCATCGCCACGGGCACCCTTGTGTGGAGTGTCGAGCTTCCACTCGGGGAGCCGATCCCGATACTCGTGGGCGATGACCAACAGGGCGCACAGATCCGTGACGTCCTTCGGTGCGAGGCGGCTGCGCCAGGCAAGCGCTTTGAGCACGACCGCCTGCTCGACGTCGGGGACCGGCACCTCGAACAGCAACGTCTCGGAGGTGGTCAGGCGTGCGCGGACCCGCACGTCGAGCGCGTCGGTGGCGAGCACGAGATTCAGGCCGGGAATCGCATGGAATCCTCGGCCGTCGTACTCGATCTTCGCCAAGGGTCGTCCGCTGGTGCTGGGGACCAGCAGGTCCACCGACAGTGGGGTCGCCGAGCCGGAGGGCGCTTCGTAGTGATTGCCTGTCACCAGCCGGTATCCGCGTTCGACGAGCGCGTCGTGCAGAGCGCTGTCGGCAGCGGCGACGGTGTCCATGCCGGCGTCCGCGTCGGCGGTCACCCGAGCGACCGAGTCGGTCGTCGGATAGATCCGGTTGAGCAGGTGCACCATGTGCCCGCCGATCACCCGATAGTTGCTGCCGTGGGCCGCTGCCGCGAGATCGGCGAGGGCGCGCAGCCCGCGATCGGCCGCGTTCGATGCGGCAAGGACTTCGACCTCTATCACAGTGCACCCTTCTTGATCGCGGCGAGCAGGTGCTCGGCGGCCTCGTGTGCGTCGGCACCGGAACTGTGGAGCACATCGTGCACGGCGATCAGCGGATCGGCCAGCAGTGCCGGTTCGCCCGCTGCGGCGGCGGTGCGCCACAGTGTCGGATCCGCCGGCACCGTGATCGCCAGGGTGTGCTCCTCGTCGGAGGCGGGACCGAACCCGGCCGTGGCCACGTCGACGAACTCCGGGACATAGAGCACGGCCTGAGCGGGGAGACGCCACGGTGCGTACACGTCCGCGGCCGCATCCCCACTGAGGAGGGCGGTGACACCCCGGTCGGTGCAGAACTCCACCGCGGTGGCCGCTTGGGCGAGAACCGGGTCCGCGCCGTACCAGTACGTCGTCGCACCGCCCGGGCCGGGATAGTCGGCAAGATAGTCCTCGAGCAGTGCCTCGCGGGAGTCGGCGACCCAGCCCGCGGGGGTCCGGTGCACGTGAGGGCACTGTTGCAGCGCCAGCGACACCGCCTGCTGGGTGACGTCCAAAGTCGCTGCGAGTTCTCGTTGGGGCATCGGCTGGTCGGTCAACAGGAGCAACCGTTCGATCGCCCAGCGGGTCCACGGTTTGCGGCCGCGGGCCGGGTGCCCGGCGGACGCGGGCCGGGGGGCGGATTCGGGTGCCACCGGGTAGCGGGTGCCACCGAGCACGATCAGATTCTCACCGGGGGCGATCACGTCGACTTCGCCATCCAAGGCGAGAGTGCGCAGGTGCGGGGTGGCGTGTGGTGTGACGATCAGCAGGTGGCGAGCCGGGATCGGAGTTTTGCGAAGGGCGGTGAGCGTGTGTGGGGTGGGGGGACGCCGCCGCACTCGCACGATGGTGGACCGCGTACGGCCGTCGGGAAGCGTCAGGTCCAGCTCGTGCAGGGAGCCCGACGCGATGCGGATGCCGGCTCGGCGCAGCAGTTCTACCGCGTTGGTGAGGAGCTGTGCTGTCTCTTTCATGCTGGTTCGCCCCCTCTGCCTGAGGATACAAGCATAGATGAAAATACCTGCCTTAGCTTGTATCGCTCAGCAAATCCCTAGGGACGGAGCGGTGACGCAGGGGTAGTAGGCGCTGGCTCCGACGCTGCGTTTAGACGCCAGATGCATTGCCGGATCAGCGGAGGTTGTTGTGCACGACGCGGTCGATCGGTTCGTTGGTACTCACCCCAGACGTGGCTAGCTCGAGTGACCCTGTCGATGACAGGACTGCGATTCCGTGGATGCCCACCCACAGGGCGGCGGCCACCTCTGCCGGGTCCGGCGCGGTCGTCGACTGTTGAACCAACCGGAGCACCTCTCGTTCCGGTCGCGATCACTGGAACCACGCCCGATCGCAGCGTGCCGTGGTGGCGTCGTCGGATGGTGGGCGAGACCCTCGAACCGCTGGATCTGTCCGTCTATCGGAGAGCCGGCGTCGACGGCGTACGCGCAGCCACTGACGCCGTGATGGCCGCGATCCGGTCCCGAACAGGACAGGAATACGTCGACACCTACGCCAAGGGTTGGGTGCCACCGGCTGCCAGTCCTGAAGCGGCGTGACCAGCAAGGAGTCGCTATGGGTTGCTCTCGCGGTGGCCTGTCACGCGAGCCGACACCAACGCCATCTCGTCGACGGCACTTGTGTCGAGGTCATCGGTTCCTATCTCCAAATCCCGAGTTGCCCCATCGATGACTTCGCGGGCAATGTTGAGGTGTCCGAGATGACAGCTGGTCTCCCCGAGGAGATGCACAACACCCCTTGAGCGCGGATGTGGTGACGCGCTCGAACCGCCAGCACCTCAGTGCCGTTGAGGCCGGGATCGACTTCGAAGTCGCCAGGTACGGAGTAGTTGGGAGCGTTGCCGAGCATGATCTCGTCCAGAAAGAAGCGCACTCCCTCTCGTACATGGACGCTCATACCGAGTGGAGACCACCCCGACTGCACGGCGGATTGGCGGAGCTCGCTCTCCGACAGTTCGACGAGGATTTGGGGGACTCGCTCCACCTGCATCGACAGTGCGCGAAGCAGCGGATGGTTGTCGGTCATGGGTTCGTCCTGAGGTCTGCTGACAAGTGCACTCATCTGCAGAGACCTTCTGATGCGCCTCGATTTTCGGATCGTGTCGAAGATGATCGGCCGGCTCCGATGTCACACTAGATGGGCCGAGAGGCGGCCCTCGACGGGAGGCAGACCGATGAAGTACGTGATCCTTATCCACTCGAATCCCCAGCCCTGGGGCCACCCGACCGGTGACTACCTGGCAGAGCACCAGGCGCTGCCGCAGGCACAGCGCGAGAGGATGAACGCCGACTTCGAGTCCCTGCTCGGTCAGATGCAGGAGAGTGGCGAGTTGCTCGGCGGCGAAGCGCTCGGAGATCCAGCCGCATCGAAGCTGTACCGTTGGCAGGCCGGGGAACCCACCTCCAGCGACGGACCTTACGCGGAGAGCAAGGAGCACCTGGCCGGCTTTTTCATGATCGACGTCGACTCACCGAGTCGCGCCGAGGAGATTGTCGCAAGGTTCGCCGGGCCGGGTGAGACCGTCGAACTGCGGCCCGTCATGTGGCCCGGAGGCGATAGCAGCGAATGACTGCCACGGTCGGCGAGGATGTGTGGCGGCGCGAGAC
>NZ_JAXION010000123.1:0-12303 GCF_049311045.1 Rhodococcus sp. 7Tela_A2
GCCCCGTTCCGGAATCCGGAGCGGGGCCGCGCTCGCGCGGGGGCAGTCCCGGTGGGCGAGATGTCCGGCTCGTCCGCACGCCGGAACGTGACCCTTGCCGCATGTGCTCCCGTGGAAGCGGTGAGCGCGACGGGCACCCCGAGCCACCCGCTATCCTGGATCGGTCATGACCTCGCCCGCCACCGGATCCTCCGGTACCCCGAAAACTGTCTACCTCGATCACGCCGCGACCACGCCGATGCTGACCGCGGCGATCGACGCGATGACCGGGGTGTTCGCAACCACCGGCAATGCCTCGTCCCTGCACGGTTCGGGACGCGCGGCACGCCGCAGGATAGAAGAAGCCCGCGAATCGATCGCCGCCGAACTCGGTGCGCGACCCTCCGAAGTGATCTTCGTCTCCGGCGGCACCGAAGGCGACAACCTCGCGGTCAAGGGCATCTACTGGGGCCGGCGCGCCCAGGACCCGCGGCGCCGCCGGATCATCGCGAGCGCCGTGGAACACCACGCCGTGCTCGACGCCGTCGAGTGGCTGGCCGACCACGAGGGTGCCGTGGTGACCTGGCTGCCGGTGGACGCGGTCGGGCGGGTCGAGCCGGCAGTTCTGCGCGAGGCGCTCGCCGCTCATCCGGACGAGGTCGCCCTCGTCACGATCATGTGGGCCAACAACGAAGTCGGCACCGTGATGCCGATCGCCGAACTCGCTGCCGTCGCGGCCGAGTTCGGTGTGCCGATGCACAGCGACGCGGTGCAAGCCGTCGCGCATCTGCCCGTCGATTTCGCGGCGAGCGGGCTGTCGGCGCTCACCCTCGCCGCTCACAAGTTCGGCGGCCCCCAGGGTGTCGGTGCGCTCCTGCTCGGACGCCAGGTGCCCTGCGTTCCGCTCGCGCACGGCGGAGGACACGAACGGGACATCCGGTCGGGGACCCAGGACACCGCGTCGATCGTCGGCATGGCCGCTGCGCTCCGGGAGGTCACCCGCGACCTTCCGGCCCGGACCGCCGAACTCGCCGTCCTGCGCGATCGTCTGGTCGACGGTGTCGAAGCGGTGATCCCCGATGTGATCCTCAACGGACCCCGCGGCGCGGGGCGGCTTCCCAACAATGCGCACATGACGTTCCCCGGCTGTGAGGGGGATTCGCTGCTGATGCTGCTCGATGCGGCCGGGATCGAATGCTCTACCGGGTCGGCGTGCACGGCAGGCGTGGCGCGGCCCAGCCACGTGCTGGTCGCGATGGGATCCGACCCCGCGACCGCCCGCGGGTCGTTGCGATTCTCGTTGGGGCACACCACGACCCGAGACGACATCGATGTACTGATCGACGCTCTGCCGCGCGTGGTGGAGCGGGCACGTGCCGCCGGTATGGCGAGCGCTGGTGGACGAGGAGGTGACCGGAGATGAGGATTCTTGCGGCTATGAGCGGCGGTGTGGACTCGGCGGTTGCCGCGGCCCGCGCTGTCGATGCCGGACACGACGTGGTGGGGGTGCATCTGGCGTTGTCGTCTGCTCCCGGCACCCTGCGCACCGGTTCGCGTGGTTGTTGTTCGAAAGAGGATGCCGGCGATGCCCGCCGCGCCGCCGACATGCTCGGAATCCCTTTCTACATATGGGATTTCGCCGACCGCTTCAAAGAAGACGTGATCGACGACTTCGTGGAGGCCTACGCGGCGGGTCAGACCCCCAATCCGTGCCTGCGGTGCAACGAGAAGATCAAGTTCTCCGCGCTGGCCGACCGCGCGGTGGCCCTGGGCTTCGACGCGGTCGCGACCGGCCACTACGCGCGGTTGCAGGACGGGGTGCTGCGACGCGCGGTCGACGCCGACAAGGACCAGTCCTACGTATTGGCAGTGCTGACCGCGGAACAGTTGTCGCGGGCGATGTTCCCGATCGGGGACACACCCAAGGACCTGATCCGCGCCGAAGCCGCCGAGCGCGGTCTCGCGGTGGCGAACAAGCCGGACAGCCACGACATCTGCTTCATTCCCTCCGGTGACACCCGGGCCTTCCTCGGCGCGCGCATCGGGGTGCGGCCCGGCGCGGTCGTCGACGACGATTCGGGGGAGGTCCTCGCCGAGCACGAGGGCGTCCACGGCTTCACGATCGGTCAGCGCAAGGGACTCGGAATCTCCGGTCCGGGCGCCGACGGCGGTCCGCGGTACGTCACCGCGATCGAACCCGAGACGGGCACCGTCCGTGTCGGCAGCGCCGAACGCCTCAAGGTCGACTTCATCCATGCGGAACGTGCCGTATGGACCTCGGGTAGCGCACCCGACGGCCCCGTCGAATGCGTCGTGCAGGTCCGCGCGCACGGCGGGATCGCCCCGGCGGTCGCCGAGGCGGCCGGTTCGGGCATCGAGATCTCTCTGCGGGAACCGCTCACGGGCGTCGCCGCCGGTCAGGCCGCGGTGCTGTACCGGCCGGACCCGGCCGGAGACATCGTTCTCGGCAGCGGCACGATCGCGGTCGCACGGCCCGTAGCCGAGGGCATGTGACGACCCGAGACCCGGCTCGGGGGATCTGGTCCGGGATCGCCACCGGAGTGGGTTCGTGGCCGGGCACCGACGCGCGCGAAGCGGCGGCTGTGGTGGTCGGGGAACTCGCCGAGCTTCCGCATCTCGTGGAACTTCCGGACAGAGGTCTGGGTTCGGACACGATCGGGCGGGCGAGCGCGCTGCTCGTCGACCTCCATCTCGACGCATCGACTACCGGTTACCGATTGGTCTCCCGGCGCGGCACGATCGCCGCGCGCGCCGAAGATCTGCTCCGGCAGGACCTCGACGCGCTCGAGGAAGCGTGGGAACGCGCCGGTGCGGGGCCGGATCGCACGGTCAAGGTGCAGTCGGCCGGTCCGCTGACGCTGGCTGCTCATCTGGAACTCGCCACGGGCCGTCGCGTCCTGCTCGACCGCGGGGCGGTGCGCGAACTGTCCGAGTCGCTGGCGGAGGGAATTGCGCGGCACGCCGCCGAACTGCACCGCAGACTCGGCGTGCAGGTCGTCGTGCAACTCGACGAACCCGCGCTTCCCGATGTCCTCGCCGGGACATTGGAGGGCAGGACGATCCTCGAGACGGTTCCGGCATGGCCCGAACCCGAGGCGCTCGACGTCCTGGATACGACGATCCGCGGCACCGGACTGTCCGTCGCGGTGCACTGCTGCGCCGGCAGCCTGCCCGCCGACCTGTTGCGCCGCAGCGCCGCAGAGGCCGTCGCGTTCGATCTCACGAGGGTGTCGCGGGCCGATCTGGACGGCATCGGTGAACTGTTCGATTCCGGTACCGCGCTCGTCCTCGGGCTGGTTCCGACCACCGCTCCCAACCCCGTGCCCAGCTGGCGGGAGCAGGCGGCACCTGCCGTGGAACTCTTCGACCGTCTCGGCTTCCCCCGTACCGCGTTGCGGTCGGTGTCCGTGGCCCCGACGTGCGGGCTCGCCTCGGCGGACCCGCACTGGGCGCGGCAGGCACTGAAGTCGGCGCGCGACATCTCGGCAGCGCTCTCGGAGGACCCCGAGACGCTCTGACGAAAGGGGTCCGGCCGACGCCGCCGGACCCGGTCCGGTGCGATCGGATCGCTGCGGAGTTGTCGGGGTCCTCGACTAGTCTTGTGACCTGTGAGTGAACCGACGGACGCGCCTGCCACCGCTCCTCCCGAGGCGCGCGAGCGCTGGCAGGATCTTGCCGAGCAGGTACGGGAGCACCAGTTCCGCTACTACGTGCGCGACGCGCCGATCATCTCCGACGGTCAGTTCGACGCACTGCTCGGCGAACTCCAGGCGCTCGAGGAGCAGTACACGGAGCTGCGCACCCCGGACTCACCGACCCAGCTCGTCGGCGGAGGGTTCGCCACCGATTTCACCGCTGTCAGCCACCTCGAGCCGATGCTCAGCCTCGACAACGTTTTCGACGAGGACGAGCTGCGGGCATGGCTCGCGCGCGCGGAGACCGAGACCGGGACACACCCGGATTACCTGTGCGAGGTGAAGATCGACGGTGTGGCGCTGAGCCTGGTGTACGAGAACGGCCGACTCGTGCGCGCCGCGACCCGCGGCGACGGCCGTACCGGTGAAGACGTCACGCTCAACGCGCGCACGATCGACGAGGTGCCCGAAAAGCTCACCGCCACCGAGGAATACCCGATCCCGACGCTGCTCGAGGTACGGGGCGAGGTGTTCTTCCGTCTCGAAGACTTCCAGAACCTCAACGCCGGTCTCGTCGCCGCCGGAAAACCGCCGTTCGCGAATCCGCGGAACTCGGCGGCAGGGTCGCTGCGACAGAAGAATCCCGCGGTCACCGCGCAGCGCCGGCTGCGCATGTACTGCCACGGGTACGGCCGCATCGAGGGGTTCTCGCCGCGATCGCAGTCGCAGGCGTACGACGCGTTCGCCGCGTGGGGTCTGCCGGTCTCGCCGCACACCCTCCGCGTCCGGGGAGCGGACGCCGTCGTCGAGCGCATGCGGTACTGGGGCGAACACCGTCACGACATCGAGCACGAACTCGACGGCCTGGTCGTGAAGATCGACGACATGGGCCTGCACCGCCGGCTCGGTGCCACCTCGCGTGCCCCGCGCTGGGCGATCGCCTACAAGTACCCGCCCGAGGAAGTGACCACCAGACTGCTCGACATCCGGGTGAGTGTCGGACGCACCGGCCGGGTCACGCCGTTCGCGTACATGGAACCGGTCACCGTCGCCGGATCCACCGTCTCGCTCGCGACGCTGCACAACGCGTCCGAAGTGGTGCGTAAGGGCGTGCTCATCGGCGACACCGTGGTGATCCGGAAAGCCGGCGACGTCATCCCCGAGGTCCTCGGACCCGTCGTCGACCTGCGCGACGGCACGGAACGTGAATTCGTGATGCCGAACGTATGCCCCGAGTGCGGGACCCCACTCGCGCCCGCGAAGGAAGCCGACGTCGACCTGCGTTGCCCGAATTCGCGGAACTGCCCGGCACAGTTGCGCGAACGGGTCTTCCACGTCGCCGGACGCGGTGCGTTCGACATCGAGGCACTGGGATACGAGGCGGCGACGGCCCTGCTCGAAGCGAACGTGATCTCCGACGAGGGCGATCTGTTCTCGCTGACCGAGGACGACCTCCGGAAGGCGCCGTTCTTTCTCACGTCGAAAGGCGCGCTGTCGAAGAACAGCGAGCGTTTGCTGCAGAACCTGGACAATGCGAAAGAACAGCCGCTGTGGCGCGTCCTGGTCGCGCTGTCGATCCGGCACGTCGGTCCCACGGCGGCACGCGCTCTCGCGACGGAGTTCGGCAGCCTGGACCGGATCCGGGCGGCGTCCCTCGAGGAACTCGCCGCCGTCGAAGGCGTGGGTCCCACGATCGCCGCCGCCGTGGTCGAGTGGTTCACGCTGGACTGGCACGCCGCCATCGTCGACAAGTGGGCCGCTGCCGGGGTGCGTATGGAGGACGAACGCGACGAGTCGATCGCACGCACACTCGAGGGTCTGTCCATCGTGGTCACCGGCACGCTCGCGGGGTTCTCGCGCGATCAGGCGAAGGAAGCCATTCTGGCGCGAGGCGGCAAGGCCGCCGGTTCGGTATCGAAGAAGACCGCGTTCGTGGTGGTGGGCGACAACCCCGGCACCAAGGCCGACAAGGCGACCGATCTCGGCGTGCCCGTGATAGACGAGGACGCGTTCAGAATCCTGCTCGACCAAGGCCCCGACGCCGTGCGCGAGGTGGGGTAACGCCCCCGACGGGCATCCACCCGGCGGCGCGCCCGCGTTCGCCTCGTCGGTGCCGGGTGCTCGCTCCTATCTCCTGACACATCTCGGAAAGCGCCTCTCGGTCGCCGTGAACAACGGCATGATCGGAAGAACGTGCTGTGAACGTGTCCTTCGGTGGTCGTCCTGTTGCGAGTCGGATCGGTCCGCGCGACGGGCTCCGAGGCGAAGGCGTTGATGTTCCGACGCCGGAGACGTGGGGTGGAGATGGTCGAAATGTCTGTGACGGACCCCAGGGCGTCGTGGGCGCCGGTTCCGGGAACGCTCGTTTCGGCACGGAGCATCGAACTGGACGGGCCGTGGGGACACGTGTTCGGTCCGCTCGATCTCGATATCGACGAAGGTGGAGTCTCCGTGCTCGCGGCACCGGCCGGGGCGGCGCGCACCGCGCTGATGATGGCGTTGTGCGGACGGATGCGCCTGACCGGCGGTTCGCTCACCGTCCTCGGATACGAGAACCCGAGAAAGGTGTTCGCTCATTCCACGATCGCGTGCATGAACGAACTCGACGAGGTGCCGCCCTCGGTCACCGTGCGCGATCTCGTCACCGAACAGAAGCGGTGGGATTCGCCCTGGTACCGGCTCGTGCCACGGGTCGACGAACGCGGAGTCGCGGACATGTGCGAGGAGGTGTTCGGCGACGTCGAACTCCCGCACCTGCGGGCTTTCATCGACGACCTGCCGGAACTTCAGCAGATGCTGTTGCGTATCGCGGTCGCGAACACCCGGCGCCCGCCGCTGCTGGTGGTCGGGCGGCTCGACCGGATCGCCGACGACGCCGAGCGCGCGGTTCTTCTCGAGAGGCTGATCGCACTGGGCGAGACGCAATCGGTGATCACCGCCGACGTGAATCCGATTCCTCCCGGGGCCGCGGTGCGGACCCTGGTGGACTTGCACGATCTTCTGGGGCCGGGCGACATCGGCGTCATGACCGAGACGGGGTAGCGATGCTGGCTGCGTTTTCGCTGGGGAGCGACATCACACGGTACTTTCGCGGCACGATGCCGCGTGTCGCGCTCGTCACCATCATTCTGATGCCGTTGCTCTACGGCGCGATGTACCTGTGGGCGTTCTGGAATCCGTTCGGTGCGGTCGACAAGATCCCCGCGGCGATCGTCAACAACGACACCGGACGTTCCTCGACCGGCCAACAGGTCGATGCCGGCGATCAAGTCGTCAAATCGCTGCTCGACTCGGGAAAGCTGGATCTGATCGAGGTGCCGGAGAGCGAGGCGACTGCCGGTCTCGCGAGCGGTAAGTACTACTACACCGTGACCATCCCCGAGAACTTCACGGAGGCAGTGGAATCCCCCAGCGGGGACAATCCGGAGAAGGCGAACCTGGTGTTCACCTTCAACGACGCCAACAACTATCTCGCCACGATCATCGCGCAGGACGCCTCCGAACAGGTGCTCAACCAGATCAACGCCACCATCGGCGCGGAGGGCGTCGGACAGATACTCACCGGGCTCGAAAGCGCGGGTTCGGGGCTGAAGAAGGCAGCGGACGGCGCCGGCACACTCGCGAACGGGATCGACACGGCCAAGAGCGGAGCAGACCAGCTCACCTCGGGGTCGCGCGAACTCGCCGACAACCTCGTCACCGCCCGTGACGGATCGGCCCGGCTGGCCACCGGCGCGAACGAACTCGCCACCGCCGTGGACGGCGTCGCCGATCCGCTGCTGGGCTTCCTCGACAGCGGCGCACCGACCGATATCGCCGACCGGGTGACGCAACTGAGGCAATCGCTCATCGCACTGGAAAGCCGGGTGCCCCAGCCGGTGGAAGCCGCGGCGGGGTCGGCGCTGCAAACGGTCGTCGACGTGCTGGGGCAGAGCAACGATCCGCTTGCCCAGCAAGCCCTTGCCGTGCTGGGCCCGCTCGCAGCGCAGCAGGTGCAGACAGACGCGGAAGCGTTGCGCGCGGAAATCGTGCGTCTGCAGGGCGAAGCCCAGGCCGTCGAGTACGAACTGCTCGACCCGAACAGTCCCCTCCAGAGCGGGCTGGCATTGCTGCAGAGCGGCGATCTGGCGTCGGATGTGGAGCAGTTGCGCAACGGGGTGGACGAATTGAGTTCGGGCGCGGGGACGCTGAACTCGGGGCTGATCGAGCTGACGGACGGGAGTTTCCGGCTCGCCGACGGTGCCGGTCAGTTGTCGTCGGGAATGGAACAGTTGCAATCGGGCTCGGACGAACTGGCCCAGCAGCTGTCGCAGGGCGCAGGCGAGGTCCCGAGCTGGTCGGACCAGCAGCGCACCGCGACTGCCGACACCCTGGCGTCACCGGTGGCGTTGAAGCAGGACTACAACAACCTCGCGTCGACGTTCGGCACCGGGTTCGCTCCCTTCTTCCTCTCACTGGCACTGTTCGTCGGCGGCATCATCACGTGGATGCTCTTGACACCCTTGCAATCCCGGCCGACGGTCGGAGGAGTCGGGTTGTACCGCACGGTCTTCGCGTCGTACTGGCCGGCGCTGCTCGTCGGTATCCTGCAGGCGCTGGTCATGTACGCGGTGGTGCATTTCGGCGTGGGTCTCGACGTCAAGCACCTCGCCGGCACGATCTTGTTCCTGATACTCATCGCGGCGACGTACCTCGCCATGATCCAAGCATTCAACGCGGTCTTCGGGACGGCCGTCGGGCGGGTCGTCACCCTCGCATTCCTGATGCTGCAACTGGTCTCGGCAGGTGGCATCTATCCGGTACCGACGACTGCGAAACCGTTCCAGTACATCCATCCCTTCGACCCGATGTCCTACACCGTCGAGGGGTTGCGGCAGCTCACGGTCGCCGAACAGGTCGACTCGCGCCTGTGGGTGGCCGTGGCAGTCCTGGTCGGGCTCCTGCTGGTGTCCCTCACCGCAAGCGCCCTGGCGGTGAGACGAAACCGGCGGTACACCATGCAGCGGCTGTATCCGCCGGTGGAGGTCTGACACCCGAACTGTGGGCGGAGGGGCCCGAGTAACGCTGCCGCGGGTTAGACGAGAACGGTGCCGATGATGCCCGCGAGATAGCCGATCCGGGCGATCTCCGACGGACGGAACTCCGGTCCACCGGGCCGGCCCAGCACGAGCACTCGATCGGGCGCTCCCAGCGGGGCGGCGGCCAGCATCGTGTTCATGTCGCGCCACAGGCCGGGAACCCAGTCCGCTTCGTGGTCGAGCAGCGTCGATTTCGCCAGAGGCATCCACGGAACGTCGGCCAGGTGCGTCTCGGGGGCTCCCGCGCTTCCGGCGATGCGGTAGATGCCGTGTGTACCGATTCCGAGCACCGTCGCCCATCCGACCCGCAGCACACGCGGGGCACCGTCGACGAGAACCTGGAGCCGGTCGTCCCGGGCCGCGGCGACGTGATCGATCAACTCGAGTTCCCGGTGGGTGTCCAGAATGCCCGCGTACGGCCGGATGGAATCGACCGTCACACCGTCGAGCGACTCCGCGGCGGTCAGGAGGGTGTCGGGCAGTTTGCCCGGATCGACATCGACCACGAGATCGTCGATCGCGTAGTCCGTGCCGCGTTCCACGACATCGAGCGAGAGGATGTCCGCTCCGACAGAACCGAGAGCCAAGGCGAGCGCGCCGAGGCTACCGGGACGATCGGGTAGCCGGACACGCAAGAGATATGACACGTACGTCCCTTCCCAGAGGATGCCGGCGCCCCGTACGCCGGCCCGGGATCGCAGTGCACCCCGGTGGGGCACATCTTTCCACCCGCCGCACGCCGATTGTGACCGCCCATCACCGGTTTCGGCGATCCTCACCCGAAAATGCCCGGTCGCGGCCATCCGATTCACAAGAACGCAACAATTCCTTTGTACGAACGAAACAGCGCGACGGCGAACGGGGCGCACGGGGGGTGATCGAACCGACTGCACGACCGTATCGGGCACGCACTACCCTGGACAGGAAGTTCAATTCCCATCGGAAAGGGGCCACCTACGGTGCCTGACATCTCCCGTGACGAGGTCGCGCACCTCGCCCGGTTGTCCCGGCTCGCGCTGACCGACGCCGAACTCGACGAGTTCTCCGGCCAGCTTGATTCGATCCTCAACCATGTCAAGGCGGTGTCGGAGGTGGCCGCGGACGATGTCGCGCCGATGGCGAACCCGAACGCCGTCACCAACGTGACACGGCCGGACGAGGTGATTCCCGGACTGTCGCCCGAGCAGGCGCTGTCGGGTGCACCCCTCGTCGAGGAAGGACGGTTCTCCGTCCCGCAGATCTTGGGGGAGGGCGAATGAGCACCGATTTGACACGGCTCGACGCCGCGACGCTCGCCTCGCGGATCCACGCCGGTGACCTGTCGTCCGTCGAGGTGACCCAGGCGCACCTGGACCGCATCGGAGCGGTCGACGGCGGCTACAACGCGTTTCTGCACGTGGCCGGAGAGCAGGCGCTCGACGCTGCGCGTGAGGTCGACCGCGCCGTGGCCGCAGGCGAGACGCCGGCGTCCTCGCTCGCGGGCGTGCCGATCGCGCTGAAGGACGTGTTCACGACCACCGACATGCCGACGACGTGCGGGTCGAAGATCCTCGAGGGCTGGGTGTCGCCGTACGACGCGACGCTGACCACCAAGCTGCGGCAGGCGGGCGTCCCGATCCTCGGCAAGACGAACATGGACGAGTTCGCCATGGGCTCGTCGACCGAGAACTCCGCGTACGGCCCCACCCGCAACCCGTGGGACACCGATCGCATCCCGGGCGGATCGGGCGGCGGCTCCGCGGCCGCGCTCGCGTCCTACCAGGCGCCCCTCGCGATCGGCACGGACACAGGTGGATCCATCCGCCAGCCCGCCGCGGTGACGGCAACGGTCGGCACCAAGCCCACGTACGGCACCGTGTCCCGGTACGGACTGGTGGCGTGCGCATCGTCGCTCGACCAGGGTGGGCCGTGTGGCCGCACAGTCCTCGATACCGCCTTGCTGCACGAGGTGATCGCCGGTTACGACCCGCGCGACTCCACCTCCGTGAACGCCCCGGTGCGCCCGGTGGTGGACGCTGCCCGTCAGGGTGCATCCGGCGACCTGACCGGTCTGCGGGTGGGTGTGGTCAAGGAACTCCATTCCGACAGCTACAACCCCGGCGTGATCGCCTCGTTCGACGCGGCAGTCGAGACTCTGACCAAGCTCGGCGCCGAGGTGGTCGAGGTCTCGTGCCCGCACTTCGAGTACGCGCTCGCGTCCTACTACCTCATCCTCCCGTCCGAGGTGTCGTCCAACCTCGCTCGCTTCGACGCGATGCGTTACGGCATGCGGGTCGACGACGGCACGATGAGCGCCGATCAGGTGATGGCGGCCACCCGCGCCGCGGGCTTCGGCAAAGAAGTCAAGCGCCGCATCATGATCGGTACCTACGCTCTCTCGTCCGGCTACTACGAGGCCTACTACGGCCAGGCCCTGAAGGTGCGTCGTCTCATCGCGCAGGACTTCGACAAGGCGTACGAGCAGGTCGACGTGCTGGTCTCCCCGACGAGCCCGTTCACTCCGTGGAAGCTGGGCGAGAAGGTCGACGATCCGCTCGCGATGTACCTGTCCGATCTGTGCACGCTGCCGACGAACCTCGCCGGTCACTGCGCGATGTCGGTGCCGTCGGGCTTGTCCGCGGACGACGGGCTTCCGGTCGGCCTGCAGATCATGGCTCCGGCGATGGCAGACGAGCGCCTCTACCGCGTGGGTGCGGCATACGAGGCTGCCCGGGGCCCGATCGTGGCCTGAGCGTCCCCGCGTCGCCGTCGAGGGGGCGCGGCTCGTTCCGTGTCGCCGCTCGATCACGGAGTGCACTGCGCCTGATCCTGTCCGTACCGGTGACCGTGGCCGGGCGCACCGTCGAGGGAGGTGAGCAGGTCCACGGTCGTCTGCGCGAAGGTGATCACCGGTAACCACGGCGGGACGGGGGCATCCACCCGCGCATGGGACAGGTCCGGAGGCGACCAGAGCAGCGAAGGCTGCCACCACACCACCGGATCCGAACTGTTCGCCAGGACGGTTCCTCCCGGAGGGCTCATCCCGGCGGGTGGACCCGACAGCACCGTGTCGCACGACCCCGGTTCGGCATCGGGGAACGCCGCGGCGGCACCGGACGCGCCGAGACTCTGCCCGTACACGTGCACCTCGGGGCGGTGGGACGCCGGCATGCCGTCGACGTGGGCGCGCACGGCAGAGGTCAGTGTGCGGGCCGATTCGGCGGCTGCGTCACGATCGGTGAGGAAGGTCATCCAACTCGGGGCGTCCGAGTACTGCTGAGCGACGATCGCGACATCGGTTCCCCAGCGTGCTTCGAAGCCTTCGACGGCGTGCGCGTCCACCCACCCCGACCCCGTGGGTACCGCGAGCACGAGATGCGCGCGGTCGAATCCGCCGGCCCGTTCCAGTTCCCGGACGGCCAGTGCCGCACGCTCCGGGACGTCCGGGGCGGACTCCAGACCCACGTAGGTGCGGACAGCGGATCCGGCGGAGGCGAGGGACACGAAACGCTGCCCCTCACGTCCGAGAGTGTCCCATCCGACGAGGGAATCCTTCGATCCCGCGAGCCCCGCGGCGGACGGAAGAGGCGACAGGGAAGTGGGGTCCGGGG
>NZ_JAXION010000124.1:0-12234 GCF_049311045.1 Rhodococcus sp. 7Tela_A2
GGCGGGGGGGTGGGTGGGGGCCGCCCGGGGGGGGGGCCCCCCCCGGCCGGCGGGGCGGCCCGCCGCCGCCGCCGCAGATGGCGCGCGGACCGGCGCGACGATGATCCCGCCGTTCGACGACGCGCGTACCGCAGCCGGGCAGGGCACCATCGCCCGCGAAATCCTGGAACAGTTGCACGGAGACCTCGACGTGCTCATCGTGCCGGTCGGCGGAGGCGGACTCATCGCCGGACTCGCGGCGTACCTGCGCGAACGATCGCCGCACACATCCATCGTCGGCGTGGAGCCTGCCGGTGCGGCATCGATGACCGCTGCGCTGGTCGCGGGTGGTCCGGTGACGTTGCCGGAGGTCGAACCGTTCGTGGACGGCGCCGCGGTCAAACGGATCGGTGATCTTCCGTACGCCGTGGTCTCCCGTCTCGGCGCGGAGGTCGTCACCCACTCGAACCTTCCGCTCGTGGCCGCGCTGCGCCGGGAGGGTCTCGGCAGCGGGCCGTTCGGGTTGGCGCAGGTCGACGAGGGAGCAATCTGCACCGCCATGCTCGAGCTGTACCAGAACGAAGGCGTCATCGCGGAGCCTGCCGGCGCGCTGGCAGTGACCGCGCTCGAGTCACTCGCGGTGCAGCCGGGAGCCAATGTCGTGTGCCTGGTGTCCGGTGGCAACAACGACGTCTCGCGCTACGGCGAGATCATCGAGAGGTCGCTCGTGCACCGTGGTCTCAAGCACTACTTCCTGGTGGATTTCCCGCAGGAGCCCGGATCGTTGCGCAGGTTCCTCGACGAGGTGCTCGGCCCCGACGACGACATCACTCTGTTCGAGTACGTCAAGCGCAACAACCGTGAGACGGGTGCGGCGCTGGTCGGCATCGAACTCGGTGCGGCAGAGAATCTTTCGTCGCTTCTTCATCGGATGGACGCGTCGCCTGTCGAGGCGCAGCGGCTCGAGCCCGGGTCGCCGGCCTACCGTTATCTGACGTAGGCCGGCGTCCCCGCCGACGGAGATTTCTCGTCAGACGAGCGGTTCCGATCGGGTCGCGCCGGTACGGGATTCGAGAATCACGAAGGAATGTCCCGGCACGAGCACTGCGGATTCGGTGCGATTGACGGTCGGTTCGTCCCACCACAGGATGGGGCGCCCTCCGACCGGTACCGTCACCGGATCCGGTCCCAGATTGCACACCACTCGTAATGCCCCACGGTACAAGGTGATCCAGCGTTCCTCTTCGTCGTAGGTGACGTGGAGATGCTCGAGCCACGGATCGCTGACTTCGGCCCGCGCGCGGCGCAGCGCGATCAGCTCCCGGTAACAGTCCAGCAGTCGTGCGTGCTCGGGTGCGGTGCGCTCGTCCCAGTTCAGTTTCGAGACCTCGAAGGTGGCCGGATCCTGCGGATTGGGAACGTCCTCGGTGTTCCACCCGTGTTCACCGAACTCCCGGCGCCGGCCCTCCACGACCGCCGCGGCGAGTTCCGGTTCGGGATGCGAGGTGAAGTAGCGGAACGGTGTACCGGCACCCCATTCTTCGCCCATGAACAGCATCGGCGTATACGGCGAGGTGAGGACGAGAGCAGCCCGAACGGCAAGCTGCCCGGCGTCGAGATAGGCACCGGGCCGGTCGCCGAGCGCCCGGTTGCCGATCTGGTCGTGGGTGCACGTGTAGGCGACCAGTGAACTCGCGGGCGTGCGGCGGATATCGAGGGGACGACCGTGTATCCGCCCGCGGAACGTCGAATACGTTCCGGCATGGAAGAACCCGTGTCCCAGTGTCTGCGCCAGGCATTCGAGAGACCCGAAATCGCCGTAGTAGCCCTGACGTTCCCCCGACACGGCGGTGTGGATCGCATGGTGGATGTCGTCGGCCCACTGTGCCTGCAACCCGTACCCGCCACCGGAGCGCGGGGTGATCATGCGGGGATCGTTGAGGTCGCTCTCCGCGATGAGGCTCAGGGGGCGTCCGAGATGCGTGGAGAGACGGAATGTTTCGACTGCCAGTTCCTCGAGAAGGTGGGTCGCGGTGTGGTCGAGGAGGGCGTGAACCGCGTCGAGCCGGAGCGCGTCGATGTGGAAGTCCCGGAACCAGCGGAGCGCGTTGTCGAGGATGTACCGGCGGACCTCGCCGGAGTCCGTGCCGTCCAGATTGATGCTGTCGCCCCAGATGCCCGGGGCGGGCGCCACATACGGGCCGAACCTGCCGAGATAGTTACCCGACGGGCCGAGATGGTTGTAGACCACGTCCAGCGCCACCGCGATACCTCGCGCGTGCGCAGCGTCGACGAAACGTTGCAGTGCGGCCGGGCCGCCGTAGGGCTCGTGCACCGCGTACCACAACACACCGTCGTAGCCCCATCCGTGGGGGCCGTTGAAGGCGTTGAGCGGCATGAGTTCGACGAAGCCGACACCGAGATCGGCGAGTTCGTCGAGCCGGCCGATCGCCGCGTCGAGCGTGCCCTCCTCGGTGAACGTGCCGATGTGAAGTTCGTAGAGGACGCTGCCCGGGAGTTGCCGGCCGGTCCACAACCGGTCGGACCACCCGCCGGGGTCGACGGCATGGAGTTGTGACAGTCCGTGCACCCCGTCGGGTTGCCTCGGAGAGCGGGGGTCCGGGAGCACCGTGTCGGTGTCGCCGTCGAGGACGAAGCCGTATCGGGCGTCGGGGGGGACGTCGACTTCGGCACGCCACCACCCTCGCCTGTCACGCTCCATGGGATGAAGAGCCTCGTCGGCGTACAACTGCACTGATGATGGGATCGGGGCCCAGACCTCGAAGGTATGCACCACACCAGCATGCCGTGTGTTCGCCTGCGGTGCAGCGTGTCACCTACGCCGGGACCGATTTCGGCGCGTCGGCGCTGCACGCGGTGCTGCTAGGGTGATCGTGATGTCCGAGCCCGTCCGAAGAACCTACAGCTCGCCGCTCAGAGAAGAAGCGGCGCGCCGGACCAGGGCCGCGATCCGTGGGGCAGCGGCGCGCCTCTTCGTTCGCGACGGATACGTAAGCACCACGGTGCGGCATATCGCCGAAGAGGCAGGTGTCGCGGTGCGGACCGTCTTCACCGCCTACCCCGGTGGAAAGGCAGATCTGTTTCGCGAAGCCCTCGACGAAGCCGTCGCAGGCCCCGGCGACACGTCGGCAACTCAGGGGCGTCCCACCGTGCGGCGACCCGGTGACCGCCCGATGACCGAGGCCGACCTGATCGTCGAGCGGGTCGTCGACTACGGCGCCGAGATGCTCGAACGTGCCGGCGGGCTCCTCATGACTTCCGTCGAGTCGTCGGGCGCCGACCCCGATATGCGCCGGTTCGCGGAAGAAGACGCACGTGCGACCGCCGACAACGCGCGCACCATCGCGGAAGGCCTGTACGAGGGCGGCTGGCTGCGTCCCGACATCACCGCCGAGCACGCCGCCGACGTGCTGTACACGCTCATCTCGCCGCAGGTGCACTCGCTGTTACGCCGTGATTGTGGGTGGGACATCGCGCATTACCGCTCGTGGCTCGCGTCGACGCTCCGCGCGACACTTCTCCGCTGACCGGATCTACCGGCCACCGTCGGCGTCGAGGTAGAGCCAGTCGCCGTTCTCCCGCACGAACCGGCTGTGCTCGTGCATCGAGTCGGACACTCCTGCGTGCGTCCAGTGGGCGCGGAACTCGACGGTGCCTTCCGCGTGGAGGAAACCCCCGCCGGTAGTGTGCAGGATTTCCAGACCGGTCCAGTGTTGTTCGGGATCCAGGTCGAGGCGTGCGGGCCGGGTGGACGGGTGCCAGGTGCGACGGAGATAGTCGACATCGCCGAGGACGAACGCGGTGTACCGCGACCGCATCAGTTGTTCGGCGGTCGGTGCGCTGCGCCCGGCGAGAAATACTCCGCAGCATTCGCCCAGGGGGATACCGCGCCCGCACGGGCACGCGGTGTCGGCGGAATGCACAGAATTCTGACGGCGTCGGACCATCGCGCCATTGTCCCACTGCCGCAGATCCCTCACCGAGGGGCGTGTGGTGGTGCAGAATGCCGACCATGCACGCTCAGCGATACGTCGGGGTGGTCGGACCGGGTGAGGCCACGCCCGAGCAGCGACGGATCGCCCGCACGCTGGGCGGTCTGCTCGCGGGGCGCCGCGCGATCGGGGTGACCGGGGGATTGGGCGGGGTGATGGCCGCGGCGTCCCGGGGCGCGATCGAGGCGGGCGGCACCACCGTCGGATTCCTCCCCGGTGACGATCGTGCCGACGGCAATCCGTATCTGACGGTGGCGATCCCCACCGGACTGGGCGAGATGCGTAACGCGCTTCTCGTCCGCAGTTGTGACGCTCTCGTGGTCGTCGGCGGCAGTTGGGGGACGATGAGTGAAATCGCGCTCGCGGTGCGAACGGGTGTGCCTGTCTTCTCCGTCGGCGGATGGAAGATGCCCGCTGGTGGCGTGCTCGACGTCGAATCTCCGGCCGAGGCGGTGGAGTGCGTGCACGCGCTGCTGTGGCGCCAAGAACCCCGGTAAGGCGCGCAACACCGGCCATCCGATGGGATGGCCGGTGCTGCAACGGATGCCGAGAGGAGACGGCGCCGTGTTTCCTGGTCCGGTACGGACGTCTACGAGTTCGCGAGTTCGTAACGCCGGCGGTACTCGCTCTTGGACGTCTCGCTGATGTCGACGTCCGTGGCCCGGGCGCGCAGAGCACCGACCGTCGCCTGCTCACGAGGGATGTGGGCGAACGGGTCCCAATCGAAGAACCGTGCGGCGTTACCGAAGGTGATCTTGTCGATCTCCTCGTCGGTGCACTCGGAGGCGACCAGTTCCTCCATGAGCATCTCGGGGGAGTTCGGCCACGTCGAATCCGAGTGCGGGTAGTCGCATTCCCACGCGATGGTGTCGATGCCCAAGTGGTTGCGGTTGTTCAGGCCGCTCGGCTCGGTGATGTAGCACGCCAGGAAGTTCTTGCGCCACACGTCCGTCGGGGTCATACCCGTGGGCAGGAAGCTCACTCCCGTCCACGACTGGTTGACGATGTGCCGCTCGAGACGGTCGAGCCACGGAGCCACCCAGCCCACGCCGCCCTCGCTCATGGCGAATTTGAGGTCCGGGAACTTCCGGAAGACCCCGCTCAGCATGACGTCGTTCGCGGCGATCGTGGAGATGAGCGGCGTCAGCACCATCATGTCGTCGATGTTGAAGCCTTCGGGCCGCTTGACCAGGCTGAAGCCGCCACCGATGTGCAGGCTGAGCACGATGTTGTGGTCGACGCAGGCCTTGAAGATCGGGTCCCAGTAGCCGGACTTGAAGTCCGGGTAACCCTCGCCGACACCGTAGGGAGTTTCGGGGATGCTGATCGAGCGGCAGCCCATGGCGGCGAGTCGCGCGATCTCCTTGACGGATTCGTCGACGTCGAAGAACGGGATGATGCCGAGCGGGATGAACCGTCCGGGGTGGGCGTTGGGGACTTCGCCGACCACCCAGTCGTTGAACGCCTTACAGGCGGCGAGGGACAGCTTCTTGTCGGGAAGGCTCGCCAGGTGGGTGCCGGCGAAGCCGGGGAAGGTGGCGAACAGCGTGGCGGCGAGGGTGCCGTTGGCATCCATGTCGCGCACGCGCATGTCCATGTCGTAGACGCCGGGACGCATTTCGGCGTATCCGGTGGGGTCCATGCCCCATTCGCTCTTGGGCCAGGAGACGACGGCGTTGAGGCCGGAGCTTCCCACGACCTTGTCCTGGAACAGCCAGGCCTGCACGTTGGGATTGCGCGGATGGGCGGTCAGGCGCGGTGCCTGGTCCATCAGGCTCTTGGGGAAATACTTTTCGAAGATGTCAGCTGGCTCCACGACGTGGTCGTCGATGCTGATCATCACCATGTCATCAATGTTCATTTGGGTCCGTTCCTCTCCTGTCCTGCGCGGTGAGCGCTCGCAGCGATCCCGGTCACACAAGAGAATATCGCTTCCATGCACGAGAATCAGGTTCAACACTACTGAAAATGGTGCTTCTTGGGAATCCTCGGCCGCCGGGGGTCGGGTTGGCCGTCGTTCCGGTAGCGGAGGTGGGTCCGAGGGAATGTCCGGCGCCCGCTCACCGCGCTGTCCCGTGCCGATAGGTTCCCCTTCGATCAATTCGCTGAAATGCCAGTTCAGCGATAGTTTTCGGGGCCGAAGACGCTAGGATCGGCCTCATGGTCCGGCACCGTCGACGAGGGATGTTCCGCGGTGCGGCAGAGGAGGTCGTGTGGCAGACGAGGACACCCGGCGAGAGGCAGCCGGTTCCGGGGGTCAGGGAGGACGTAGTGGTGGCGCAGAGCGGAGAGTTCCCCCTGCCGGTCGAGGACAGCGATCCGGCGACGGGGGCCGAGCGGTGGGGCGACTGGACAGCGGAGCAGAAGTGGGAGACGGCTCGGACGGTGCGGGACCCGGATCGGTGGCGGACGCAGAGCGTCCGGCCGAACCCGCTTGCGGTGCGTTGCTGAGAACGCCTCGGCGACCGAGCAGCTCTGTGGTCTCGACGGTGACGACCGGCCTGACGCCGCGGATCTCGTCTCCCTCGGCGAGCGCCTGACCGGCCTCCGCGTGCAGTGGCGTGAGCTGCACGACCTGGAAGCTCGACTCCGCAGCGAATTACACGCCTCGGGCATCGAGCCGGAGGTTGTGCCGAAGCGGGCGGTGCGTGACATCGCAACGGCCCGACCTTCCTGGCGGGAGCACCCGGTCACCGCCCGTCAATTGCAGATCCTCGAACGGCTCGAAGCCGAGACGGATGCGACGTTTCCGGCTGGGGCGACCAGCACCCGTGGCCAGGCCTACGACCTGATCGCCTCGTTGCTGGCCGGCAACATCCCGCAGGCGCAGATCAGGGACCGGCTCGCAGGACCGCTGTTCATGTTCGGCCCCGAGTCACTCAAGACCGCACCTCCGACCAGGACACCCGCGCCGGTAGCAACCGTGCCGAGGTCGAAAGCCGTGCCGGGGCGCCGTTACGACACCGCACGGTACGTGCTGACACGCCCGCTGACAGCGCGCAGCCCGCTCGACTGCCTCGACGAACCGGACGCGGAGGCCGACGCCGTAGCGAAGTCCGAAGTCGACCGCCCCGACCGGTTCTTCTCATGGGCGGACGGGCACTTCAAGGTCAAGCTGTTGGTCGCCCTGGCCGACCTGATGACCGATCGTGCATTCCGCGACGACACGTTCGTCGTCTTCAGGGCGATGCTCGAAGACCCTAGAGCCTGGGGGGAACTCGCCCACTACGCCGCCGAGGCGTTGTGGGAATCCCGCATCGGCCGGCCGGTGCAGAGCCCGGTCACCGCTGAGGTGACCGACACGATCGTCGAGGCGCGCACCGGTCGGGCACGAGCCGTCGAAGAGGACTTCCTCGACACCGTCCGACGCGCACTCGACGCGCGGGCGCCTGCACTTCTCGACACCGTCGAGCAGCGCAGCCGACACATCGACGCGATTCAGGACGGTATCGACCAGGCCGCAATCGTCGAGGTCGAGAAGTGGTCGACGAGGGGCCGCACCGCTTACGACCCGGCCGACCCGCTGATGCTGCCGCAACCCGACGTCGACCCGCAGGTCGCCGCCACGATCTCGAAGGTGCGCAATCGCACGGCACGCCAAGCGATCCGCGACCAGTGGTTCCACGGCGTCGAGCTGGCGCGATTCGAATACACCACCGAGGCGCGGCACGCTCTCATCGCCGATGTCGCAGTCGACCCTCGGCTCGTCGATCGGGTCGGGGGACGTCGTCCGGATTATCTGTCGGCCGTCGTCGGTGACTACGCCAGAGTCTTGATCGCCGAAGCTGCCCGCGGTGCATCGCCCTTGCGGCAGTCCGCGGCGAAGGCTCTGCTCGGGGACCATCATCCGCTGCCGATCGAAATGTTCGAACTGGCCTATGCCCAATGGGACCGCATCCACGGACCGGAACTGACCTGGGACGAGGCTGTCGCCGGTGAGTGGACGGCCTGGATGACGATGCAGTTGCGGCGTGATCCGCTGATCGGCTCGTGGGCGGGGCTGCCGATGTCGCCGCGCGCGCCGATGATCGAGATCGGCGTCGAGACCGCCTTTGCGGTCGTCGCCGAAGAACGCCCCGATCTGGTCGATGCGACCTCGGACATTCCGCGTGCGCGTCTGGCTGCCGAGCTGCGCGGGAACATCATCCCGAATCTGCCTGCACCCGACAGGCCGGATACCTCCGCATCGTTCACCGATGCCGGTGGATACTGTGCGTTGCGCTTGATCGACCATGTGGAGTCCGAGCGCCGCTACTTCCCGGTCCTCGGATGGGACTACACGCTCGACGGCGGTGCCTCGTTCACACAATGCGGCCACAATGCTCGGGTGGCGCTCGGCGCGATACTCGAGGCACGCGACAAGCCGGTGCCGGACTGGATCGAGCGCGTCTACCGCCCCTACGCCCAGGCTGATCCCACCTCATGACCGGGGTTACCGATTACGCCCGGAACGACGAATCGCAACGCGATCGCGGAAGTGGTTGAAGAAGAGGGGCTTTCACCGATCGCAGGCACGGGCACGGCAGTGCTTGCGCGGAACCGGATTGCACTGCGCCGCAGTAGGATTCCTCCGGTAGATTCACTATCCCTTCGTGAAGAATGACGTTCTGTAATGAGAGAACATTAGTATTACGCCCACGTATCCGCAAGGATTTCCGGGGAATTACTTTCCGAGTCGCCGAATTGCTTGGTGCCGTTGACAAATGGCCGATGCTCCATGACAGTGGGCGTGCACCGGGCGGCTTTGCTCCTCGAACCCGGTGCGATGTCATCTGTTTTGTCGGGCGCGCAGCGCTCGAATCGAGTTCTGTCGATCCGTTGCACTGCGCATGGGTGGATGTGTGCGCGTGTGGTTCGGGTCGCCCCTTGTTCCGCACGTCGAGAGGTCCCCATGTTCCGACCCCACCGCTTCCTACCCGCGATCGCGGCGGCCTGCGCCGCTGCCCTTCTGCTGACCTCCTGTGGCGGCGCCGAATCCGGCAACGTCGCCTCCGCGGCAGGCGCCGATGCCGGCGACCCTGTAGCGGGCGGCACCCTCCGCACGATCCAGATGGGCGAGCCGCGCAGCCTGGATCCCGCCGCACTCTCCAATACCTGGGCGCACCAGCCCGTGCTCGGCAACGCGCTCTACGGAACGCTGATGATCAACAATCTCGACACCCTCGACATCGAGTACAAGATGGCGACCGACTTCGCCACCACGGACGGGGGAGCGACCTTCGACCTCGTCCTGCGCCCCGGGCTGACGTTCACGGACGGCACACCGCTCGACGCGGCTGCGGTCAAGTTCAACTGGGACCGGCTGCGCGACCCCGCGCTCGGATCGACCGCGATCCGGCAGGCCGCACAGGTGGCGTCTTCGGAGGTCGTCGATCCGACCACACTGAGGATTGCTCTGGCGGCACCCAATCCGCATTTTCCGCAGGGCATGCTCACTACCTCGATGAACTGGATCGCCTCGCCGGCCGCACTGCAGAAGGGAGCGGCGGAGTTCGACCGTGAGCCTGTGGGCGCCGGGCCGTTCTCCTTGGAGAACTGGGTGCGGGGTGACTCGATCGATCTGGTGAAGAACCCGGACTTCTGGGACGCTCCCAAGCCGTACCTCGACAAGCTCACCGTCCGCACCGTGGCCGACAACTCCCAGCGGTTCAACATGATCTCCACCGGCGGCGCCGATCTGTCTCTCGAAGCGAGCTGGGGAACTCTGGCCAAGGCGGACGCAGCGGGTATCCCCGCCGAGGTCGTACCCGCAGGTGGCGGTCAGATCATGATCATGAACTCGGCGCGCGCGCCCTTCGACGATGTGCGGGCCCGCCGGGCGGTATCCCTGGCGGCAGACCTCGACGCCCTCAACAGCGTCGTCTTCAACGGCGAGGGTGAGATTCCCGAGACCCTGTTCCCCGAGGGCTCCCCGTACTTCGCCGACATCCCGCTCGCGACGAGCGACAAGGAGACCGCGCAGCAACTGTTCGACGAACTGGCAGCAGAAGGCAAGCCGGTTTCGTTCACCTTCATGTCCTACCCCACGCAGGAAACGAAGGCGGCCGCCGAGTCGCTGCAGGCGCAACTCGGTGCGTTCGACAACGTCGAGGTCAAGGTCGAGGTGGTGGACTACGCCGCGGCGACGGCCCGCGCCGGCTCGCGCGACTTCGACATGGTGATCTCCTCTGCGATCACTCAGGATCCGGACTACGCGCTGTGGACCGCATTCCACGGTGACTCTCCCGGAAACTTCTCGGGTCTCGACGACCCGGAACTCAACGACGCCTTGGATGCCGGCCGCGTCGCCGAAGGGGCGGACGAGCGCAAGGCAGCGTACGAGACAGCACAGAAGCGGCTCGTCGACCTGGTGCCCGGTATCTGGTACACCAAGGCCGCGCCCGCGGTGGTCTACAACGAGAACGTCCACGGCGTCCGGATGTTCACCCTCGGCTCACCGATGCCCGAAGAAATGTGGATGACGAACTGATCCGGTTCGTCACGGGAAAGGTGAAGCGATGGAACTGTCTTCGGCGCGGCATGCATTCGTCACCGGCGGGGCCAGCGGGATCGGTCTCGGAATCGTCGACGCGCTGACGCAGCACGGGATCTCCGTGACGATCGCCGATATCGATCGGCAGGCTGTCGAGGCGGTGACGGCCGAGCGGGGCCCCGCGATCTGCGGAGTCGGTCTGGATGTTCGCGATCGCGACTCCTGGGCGCAGGCGAAGGCCGACGCCGAATCGGTGTTCGGACCGGTGGACATTCTCGTCAACAACGCCGGGATCGGGTTCAACGGCCGCGACGTGGTGGATACGGACGCGGACGTTTTCGACCTGCTCGTTGCGATCGATCTGGCGGGAGTGTTCCACGGCGTCACCGCATTCGGTGCGCAGATGCGGGATGCGGGGCACGGGCACATCGTCAACACGGCGTCGGTCATGGGGCTCACGGCGGGTGCTCCGGGCCGCGGTGCCTACAGCGCGGTGAAGAGTGCCGTCGTCTCCCTGTCGGAGGCGCTCCGTGCCGAGATGGCGTCACACGGCGTGGGCGTGTCCGTGCTGTGCCCGGGACTCGTGAGGTCGAACCTCGATGCGAACACCACCCGGTTGGGAGGGCATGTGGAGGATGCTTCACACATCAAAGGCGCGGGAGATGTAGGGATGACACCGGCCGCGGCAGGGGCCTGCGTAGTGCGGGGGATCGCCGAGGATCTGCCCTACATCGTCACGCACCCGGAATATCTCGGGTACATCGAGAAGCGAATGGACGCCATCAGAGCCGCGGTGGAGGCAGTGGCCGCGGTGGAGATCGGGAGCGGAGCAGGGCCGGTGGCCTGACCTGGCCGGCCGGTGCGCTGCTGAGTGGGAACAGTTCGAAAGACAAGTATTCTTGACATGAAATGACAAGCAGGCTTTACTTCTGGCATGCCGGAGACACCGAGAGGCAACAAGGTCCGCGAGCTGCGCAAGCAGGCGCGCCTCACGCAGGCCGAACTCGGTACGGCAGTCGGGGTAAGCCGTCAGAGCATCGTCTCGACCGAGAAGGGTGATTACGCACCGAGTGTCTACCTCGCTCTGCGACTCGCTCGCACCCTCGGTACCACTGTCGAAGAACTGTTCCCACTCAACCCGGAGGGGCTCCCATGACCGCGTTTCTCAAGGCTGCTCGTGTCGTCGCCGACCTCGACGACGACTTCTACCACGACGAACGGCAACGCGATGTCTGGAACGAGGCCTCCGCGGTGGGGTTCCAGCTGTTCCAGTGGTGTGCCCTTGTGGTCGGGGCCGTCCTGCCGTGGGTCGCGGGCCGGGCCGGTGCCCACATCGCGATCGGTGTTCTGGCCACGTGGTTCGTCCTCTCGATGGTGACCATCGCCTATGCCCGCGCTCGAGATGTCGACGTCTACGCCACCGCGAAAACGCTACGTCCGCGAACCGTTTTCGCGGTCGTGCTCTACCTGGCCGGTGTCGCCGGCATCTACGTGGAACTCGCGAACCCCGTCGGCTACGACAGCGCGACCTGGGCAGGTATGGCCGTGGGGGCGTTCGTCGGCGCCGGTGCGGTGGCGGCTGTTCTGGTGTGGGTCCACCGCCGCGCCCGGCGCCGCGCAGCCGCGGAAGCAGCGCGGGACGAAACCGAGGTGGGAGCACGGAGCCCGCAAGTTTCGGGTAGTTTTTGCCCGCTGTGCGGGCATTTAACCACCAAGGTCAACAGACATCATCTCAGTCGCGCACCAGCGCCGCCACCGGCAGCGCTGCGA
>NZ_JAXION010000125.1:0-11921 GCF_049311045.1 Rhodococcus sp. 7Tela_A2
GGGGCCCCGCCCCCCCCCCCCCCCCCCGCGGGGGCCCCCGGGGGCTGCTGCCGTCCTGAGCGAGCACGACCCGGCGACGTGCCGGATACGCCGTGTCGGCGCTGTCGAGCGCTCCCTCTTCATCCGAAACCGCGGAGCGGGGGATTCATCCGGCATACGGTCGTAGGGGCGCCCGATGTCCCGGAGAATCGAGAGACACCCATGACGACCCTGCAATCCGCCGCTTCTTCTGCGACACCCGGCGTGCAGCGTGTCGGACTCCGTTTGTACCTCCTCGCGATGATCCTGGTCGAGATCTCGGCGTATCGGACAGGTAGGGGCACAGCGCTGATCGTCGCCCTCGCGGTGGCGATCGCGTTCGTCGCACGCGGGGTCTGGCTGCGCCGTCCCGTGACCCGTATGCACGCGGCAGCGGCCTTGCTGTGTCTGCTGGTGGCGGGTCTCGCGTATGCCTGGGGGCACAGTCATGTCGCGTTCGTCGCTATCGCGGTGTCGGGGCCCGTGCTGGTGCTTCCCGTGGCGAGCAAGCCGGAGCCGGAGGAGGAGGGTCGGATCGCCTCGCTCGTGCGGGAGTCCAGCGGCGACCCTTTGGCGCCGTTCGCGCTCAATTCGACCAAGTCGTACTTCTACAATTCCGGCCGCACCGCCGCGATCGGGTATCGGACCCGCGCCGGCATCGCGGTGGTGTCGGGCGACCCGGTGGGCCACGCACCGGCGTTCGACAACCTGCTGTCGGATTTCTCGCACTTCGCTGCCGACCGGGGATGGCGGGTGGCTGTTCTCGGGGCCAGTGAGACCACCGCCCGGTTGTGGCAGGCGGGCGGTCGGGGTCGCCCGCGCCTGAGGTCGGTGTGTATCGGGTGCGACGTGGTCGTCGACGTCGGACACTTTTCCCTCGTCGGCAGGCGTTTCCGCAATCTGCGCCAAGCGGTACACCGCAGCGAAAACGCGGGAGTCACCACCGAGATCGTCGCGGAGAGAGACCTCTCCCCGGAAGTGCGCAGTCAACTGCTCGAGATCGTGTCCCACGCTCGCTCCGGCCACCAGCGCCGGGGCTTTTCCATGATCCTCGACCATCTTCTCGACGGGACGTACCCGGACATGATGATCGTCATCGCACGCGACCGGGACATGGTTCCCGTCGGGTTTCAGCGCTACGGCCTTGCGCATCACGGTGACGAATGGAGCCTGGACGTACCGTGGCGCAGTCCGCGGGCACCGAACGGCACAGACGAGCGGATGGCCGTCGAGGTCATCGACCACGTCCGGAGCGCCGGCGGAACGTCGGTGTCGCTGGCATTCGCCCCGTTCCCGGACCTGCTCGGCCCGAACGGTACGGGCCGGTGGCGGGCGGCGGTGCGCTTGGTGCTCCGCCTCGGAGACTCGGTCATCGCACTCGAGTCGCTGTATCGGTATCTGGACAAGTTCCACGCAGGAGCGGACCGGCGGTTCGTCCTGTTCAAACTGCGGTACCTCCTGCCGGCAGCGTTCGCGATGCTGACCTTCGAATTCGTTCCTCACCGCGAATACAGCGCCCCCGCGACACCCGGCCGTAGTCCCGGCCTACCGCGCTAGCGGACACGCACGGGCTCACGCTGTGCCGGACACCCGTGCGAGGAAAACGTAACGCCGCGTTTCTCCGATCGGCACCATGCCGGACACACACTGCCGACACGCTTGCCCGGCACTGTCCGACCAGGAGGTTGATGTGTCCTACGTTCCCCCCGCCGAACTCGCTCGCTCGATGGTCGACGCCGGCCAGAGCAAGGTCCTCATGTCCACTCGGGACACGCTCATCCGTTCCTACATGGGCGGTGCGATCCTCGCGCTCGCGGCCGCCTTCGCTGTCACGGTCACCGTGCAGACCGGCAACGCACTGCTCGGCGCGGTTCTCTTCCCGGTCGGCTTCTGCATGCTGTATCTGCTCGGATTCGACCTGCTCACCGGGGTATTCACGCTTGCTCCGGTCGCCTACATCGACAAGCGTCCCGGCGTGACGGCAGGTGCGGTCCTCCGCAACTGGGGTCTGGTGTTCCTCGGTAATTTCGCGGGCGCGTTCACGGTCGCCGTGATGATCACCTACATCCTGACCTACGGGTATTCCATCCCGCCGAACGATGTGGCCCAGCAACTCATGCACATCGGTGAAGCGCGCACCGTCGGTTACGCCGAGCACGGCGCGGCAGGCATGATGACCCTGTTCCTGCGCGGCGTGCTGTGCAACTGGATGGTGTCCACCGCTGTGGTTGCCGCGCTGATGTCCAAGAGTGTTCCGGGCAAGGTCCTGGTCATGTGGATGCCGATCATGTTGTTCTTCTACATGGGCTTCGAGCATTCGGTGGTCAACATGTTCCTGTTCCCCTCCGGATTGCTGCTCGGCGGCGAATTCTCGCTCGGCGATTACCTCGTATGGAACGAAATCCCCACGGTCATAGGTAATCTCGTGGGAGGAATCGTTTTTGTCGGCGCCGTGATCTACGTGACCCACATGCGCACCGCTCCCAAGCGGGGAGCGGGAACCGACACAGAAACCGCCGAATCGGAACTCACGCCGGCCTGACCGGGCATCCGTCCCGACAGCAGCGGGCACTTCGCCCGCTGCTCCGACAACGACATCGACAGGGAGTACCCATGAACCCCATTCTTCCGAAGGCCGACGCTGCCGCAATTGTCGACGCGGCCAGAATCCGGCAGGGACTCACGTGGGCGGACCTCGCCGAACATCTCGGCACCCCGCTGGTGTGGACGACAGCCGCCCTCCTTGGGCAGCATCCGCTCAGCCCTGACCAGGCGCGTCTCGTGTGTGAACGACTCGAGTTGAACGACACCGTCGCTGAAAGTCTTGCACTGCAACCGCACCGAGGTTCCTCACCCGAGGTGATGCGCGATCCGACGATCTACCGCTTTTCCGAAGCGCTCTCGGTGTACGGACCGGCGCTCAAAGCGCTCATCCACGAAGAGTTCGGTGACGGCATCATGAGCGCGATCAACTTCACCGTCGACATCACGCGACGTCCCGATCCGGACGGCGACCGCGTCGTTGTCACCTTCGACGGGAAGTTCCTGGACTACCGCTGGTAAGCCGCCCAAGGGTTGAAGGTTCGCAACGCAGATCGGGAGAGTGTGCACGTCTGTCTCGCGGACGCTTTGCCGGTTTCGGTCCGTTTCGGTTTCTGCTGATTTGGTTCTTTCCCGATTCTCCTGTTTCCCGCCGCGATACGATTGCATGCCATAGGTGCCTGGAACTGTAAGGAACAGGTATGGCTGTCCGGTCGAGGTTCGGTCGTACTGTCCCATCCGCATTCTGAGGGGGAGTCATGTCCGAACCGGCCGGTCCCACCGACTTCCGCGGACGCGGTGTCGGCACCAGCGATTCGATCTCGGCCAATCCGGTGTTCGAGCGGCCAGGAGAGGCCACTGAACTCCCGAAAAACCGTATGCCGCAGTCGGAGTCGTATCCCGACACCGCCTACCAAATCGTGCACGACGAGGCGATGCTGGACGGCAACGCGCGCCTGAATCTGGCCACGTTCGTTGGCACGTGGATGGACGACTTTGCCGTTCGTCTCTACACCGAGTCCGCCGACAAGAACATGATCGACAAGGACGAGTATCCGCAGACGGCGGCCATCGAAACACGGTGCTGGACAATGCTTGCCGATCTGTGGAGCGCGGCCGATCCCGACAACGCCATCGGAACGTCCACGATCGGTTCCTCCGAGGCGTGCATGCTCGGCGGGCTGGCACTCAAGCGGAGGTGGCAGAAGCGCCGGCGCTCCGAGGGCAAATCCACCGAGGCGCCGAACCTCGTGCTCTCGAGCGCTGTTCAGGTGTGCTGGGAGAAATTCTGCAACTATTTCGAAGTCGAAGCACGGTATGTACCCATCACCTTGGAGCACAGAACCCTCGACGGGCACGAACTCGACAAGTATGTGGACGAGAACACCATCGGCGTCGTTGCCATCATGGGCGTGACCTATACCGGAGCGTACGAACCTGTTGCCGAGATCAGTGCGGCACTGGATCGCATCGCCGCCGACACCGGCGTCGATGTCCCGATCCATGTCGACGGCGCGTCCGGAGCGATGATCGCGCCCTTCTGCCAGCCGGACCTGGTGTGGGATTTCCGGCTCGACCGAGTGGCGTCGATCAGCACGTCGGGCCACAAGTACGGCCTCGTCTATCCGGGTGTGGGCTGGGTGGTCTGGCGGGACAAAGCGGCGCTACCGGACGAACTGATCTTCTACGTCAGTTACCTCGGCGGCAGCATGCCGACCTTTGCGTTGAACTTCTCACGTCCGGGTGCGCAGGTGCTGTTGCAGTACTACATGTTCCTTCGCCTGGGGTCCGACGGTTACACGCGAGTCCAACAGGAGTCGCTGGCAGTCGCGCAGTATCTCGCGCAGGAAATAGCCAAGCTTCCGGCATTCGAACTGTGGAACGACGGCTCCGACATTCCGGTGTTCGCGTGGATGCTGAAAAAGGGTTACACCGACAAGTGGACCCTCTACGACCTGTCGGACAGGTTGAGGATGAAAGGGTGGCTCGTACCCGCGTATCCCATGCCCGACGACCTCGCGGACGTCACGGTGCAGCGGATTGTCGTCCGCAACGGTTTGAGTCACGACCTCGCCACCGCGCTTCTGGCCGAGATCAAGACGGAGGTCGACTTCCTCGATCGGTTGGAGACTCCGATTCCACGTGAAGGTCAGCCGGTGCTGTTCCACCATTAGTCGGCCCGCTCGTCGCTGCGGGAGCGATGCACCATGGGCGTAGAGCGGTCCGTCGTCGCGAACGGGGAGGGTGCCAACTGCATACCTATCCGTGACCGAGAAGCCTGATATCCCGGCACCCCGTGGTCGAGGATGGGGTACGACGCCGGGAGAAGGATGGACGCTCTTCGGGTTCGGGGAGCATGGGGCTCTCGGGGTCGAACGGCTCGTGGATGTGCGGGCCCGCCCACCACAGGAGAATCGCGATGAAAGCAGCAGTCGTCACCGATTTCACAGCACCGCTCGAGATCCAAGATCTGCCCGTGCCCGACCCCGGACCCACCGACGTGCTGGTGAAGATGGAGGTCAGCGGTCTCTGCCACACCGATATCCACGCCGCACACGGTGATTGGCCGGTCAAGCCGTCGCCGCCGTTCGTGCCCGGTCACGAGGGCATCGGCCGTGTCGAAGCGATCGGGTCGGAGGTGACCGATCGCGCGGTGGGGGACCGGGTTGCTATCGCGTGGCTCGGATATGCGTGCGGCGCCTGCCGATACTGCATCTCCGGCTGGGAGACGCTCTGCGAGAACCAGCGTAATTCCGGGTACTCCGTGAACGGGAGTTTCGGTGAGTACGCCATTCTCCCTTCTGCTTTCGCGACCCCCGTTCCCGATGGCGTGTCCTCCGTGGATGCGGGCCCGCTGACGTGCGCCGGAGTAACGACCTATAAAGCGGTGCAGGTGGCGCAGGTCCGTCCCGCCCAGACCGTCGCGGTCTTCGGCATCGGCGGACTCGGCCACCTGGCGGTGCAGTACGCCCGAATTGCCGGCGGCTTCGTGATCGCTGTGGACGTCTCCGACGACAAGCTCGAGATGGCGCGGCGTCTCGGCGCAGACCACGTTGTGAACGCCAAGGCAGAGGATCCGGTAGAGGCGATTGCCCGGCTCGGTGGAGCGGATGTGGCTCTTGCGCTGGTGGCCTCGGCCGCGTCCTTCCAGCAGGCCTACGCCTCGCTGCGTCGAGGCGGGCGACTCGTGTGCGTGGCGCTGCCGGCCGGTGATGCGTCGCTGCCGGTGCCGATCTTCGACACGGTCCTCGGCGGAAAGTCCGTCATCGGTTCGATTGTGGGGACGCGGAACGACTTGGCCGACGTCTTCGCGCTGCACGCAGCCGGGCGCACCCAGGTCATCTCCGAAACGCGTCCGCTGGAATCGGTGAACGAGTCCATCAGCGATGTGCTGAGCGGAGCCGTGCCCGCACGTGTGGTGTTCGAGTTCTGACCGCGCGCTGCCCATGCGCTGAGCGGGTCCAGCGTTGACGGCGCGAGCACGACCCCGGCCCCGGCGACGCGATGCGGCGGCCGGGGCCTTCGTTTCTGAGCCGATGACGGGAATCGAACCCGCGTATTCAGCTTGGGAAGCTGATGTTCTACCATTGAACTACATCGGCACGCTGGGCTTTTGCCGGTTTTCACCGGCTCCGCTCGAGCTAGGAGCAAACTTTAGCAGACTCCCCGATCGGTCGCTGCACCCCTACACGAGGGTCTGTCCCTTCCTGATCCGCCGGCGCATATCGGCGAGAAGGACGCGGTACGGCAGTTCGCGCAGCGCGACCGGCAGTCGCTTGTTCACCGCGCCGAGCGCCTTCATGAGCCGCTCGAAGCGCCGTTGATCGCGGGGCGTCCACGCCATGAGCATCTCGTCGCGGAACCGCTGCGGCAGGTAGCCCGCGGTGAAGAACAGGTTGAGCCGGCCGAACAGGAACGGGATCGGCTGCGGCAGGAATTCCATGCGCGCGATCGACAGCAGGTGCTCCCGCACGACCGGATCGATGCGGACGTTCTCGAGCCCTTCCTTCCAGTACTGCTCGAATGCGTCGCGGTCCTTCGGCCACTTCGACCGAGGGACCTGCAGCGTGGTCCCGAAGGCGGCTCCGCGCTGGTAGAAGTAGTCGACGGCGTCCTCGGGGATCGGCCCGTAGAGGGAGCGGTGGACGTCTTCGAAGCCGCGGTAGATGCACGCGGCGACCCACAGTTGCAGTTCGTGGTCGAAGGCGTTGTATTTCACGGGACTGGCGGCGGTCGACCGGACCTGCGCGTGGGCCTTGTTCACGCCGTCGCGGAAGAGCCGTTTCTCGTCGTCGGTGCCTCGTGCCGCGACCGCCAGGTAGGTGAGGGTGGTGCGAGTGCGCTTGAGGGGGTGATCGAACAACCGCCCGGATTCGACGCGGCTCTCGAAGACGCCGTAGCCCACCTGGGGCCAGGACAGTTGCATGATGATGTTCGCCGCACCCGCGGCGAGCCCGAGACCGTCCATGGTGTCGTCCAGACCTGCGGGTTTCTCGAGGATCGTCATCGTGCTCCTTGTCGGCCGACTCAACTGAACACGAATGTACTCAGATATGCGCGTCGCGTAAAGAGGTCTGAGAAGATGGGCGCATGGCAACAGGACGGCTCTACGGCGGACGCGCGGGTGAGGAACGGCAGGCCGATCGCCGGGCTCAGCTCATCGAAGCCGGGCTCGACATCCTCGGTGGAGCCGACGGCGAACCCGTTTTGTCGGTCCGCGGCGTCTGCAAGCGGGCGGCCTTGGCATCACGGTACTTCTACGAGAATTTCGCGGACCGCGACGAGCTCACCGGAGCGGTGTACGACTACGCGGTGCAGCGGATCGCGGAAAGCACTCTTGCCGCAGTCGTCGGTGCGCCGCCCGGCGACGACCGCGCGATCGTCCGCGCCTGCGTCGAGAACATCGTCCGCGAGATCGGCGAGGACCCGCGGCTCGGGCGGATGCTGTTCTCCGTGAGCCAGGCCAATCCCCAACTCGCCAAGCGACGCCTCGCTTCGACGCGAATGTTCGCCGGGCTCGTCACCGCCCAGGCCGAGAACATCTACTCGATCACTCACACACCCCGCCTCGACCTGGCCGCGCACTATGTCGTCGGGGGGCTCGCGCAGGCGATGACCGCGTGGCTCGACGGCACGGTTCCCCTGGACGCAGACGACGTGGTCGAGCAGTGCACCGAACTGCTGCTCACGATGTCTGCACAACTGCGGCAGGACGCGGAGAGCTGACGACGTCTTCGTCGCCGATCTTCGGTGGTTGTTAACCTTTACCCCGTGCTCCTCTCCGATCGTGACATCCGCGCCCAGGTCGCCTCCGGGCATCTCGGTATCGACCCCTACGATCCGGAGCTCGTGCAGCCGTCGAGTGTGGACGTCAAACTCGACAGCCTGTTCCGTGTCTTCAACAACACCCGCTACACCCACATCGACCCCGCCAAGCAGCAGGACGAGCTGACGACGCTCGTGCAGGTGCCGCAGGGAGAGTCGTTCGTGCTGCACCCCGGCGAGTTCGTGCTCGGATCCACCATGGAGCGTTGCACCCTGCCCGATGACCTCGCGGGCCGCCTCGAGGGCAAATCGTCACTCGGGCGTCTCGGGCTGCTGACCCACTCCACGGCCGGCTTCATCGACCCCGGATTCGACGGTCACATCACCCTCGAACTGTCGAACGTCGCGAACCTGCCGATCACGCTGTGGCCCGGGATGAAGATCGGCCAGCTGTGCCTGTTCCGTTTGACGAGCCCCGCCGAGAATCCCTACGGCAGCGCAAAGGTCGGATCCAAGTATCAGGGGCAGCGTGGCCCGACGCCGTCGAAGGCGTATCTGAACTTCGTTCACGAACATCCCGACGCCCGTCCCAGCTGAGCGCGGCGCGGAATCGCCACGCCGCCGCTTCCCGTGGACGACAGGAATGCGATCGGAGAGGCGGGCTTCGCGGTCGGCCTTCGCCGCACCATGTCACGGCTGTAACGGGCAACCTCCCGATTTCGATGGCTCGATCGGGAGGGAACGGACGAAACGGAAGGTCGTGAGTGCGTGGGAGCACCGCTGAAAGCGCTGTTCGTGAACGAGAACATCGGTGGCCATGCAACTGTGCACTACTCCCTGCGCCGTGCCTTCGCCGAGCGCGACGATGTCGAGGTCGAATTCCTCGACGCGGGCGGGCCTTCTCTGCTCGGCCGGATCATGCGCGCGCCGATTCCCGGCCTCGGACGGCTCGATCTCGACCTGCAGGCGTTGCGGGGACAACTCGTGCATTCGCGCGGACTGCGCCGACGGTTACGGGAACGCCTCGCGGACGGTGACGTCGATGTTCTGCACGTCTACACACAAAACTGCATGCTCGGCTCCGCAGACGTGGTGCGTGGACTCCCCACTGTGGTCACGACCGACAGCACGAACGAACTCGACGCCTACCTCCTGCCCTACCGCGCGGCGACCCGGTTCACCCGCCTCGCCGTTCGGGCGGCGGTGCGTTTCGAGCAACCCGTCCTCGACGCGGCGCTGACCGTTGTCGCGAACGGCCGTCGTACCGCGGCGTCGCTCACCGGGCCGACGTACGGCCTGTCGGACGACAAGGTCACGACGATGGCCCCGGGAATCTGGTCGCCGTTTCTCACCGGCGAGAGAGCGCTCCCCGATCGCACGGGGCGAGCGCGACCGACCATCGTCTTCATCGGCACCAGCATGGAACGAAAGGGTGGCAACACCCTGCTGCGCCTGCACCAGAAGCACCTCGCCGACGCGTGCGATCTGGTTCTCGTGACCAAGGATGCCGTGCCGGCCGGTCGCGCCGTGACCGTGATCGACGACCTCACCAGCGGTGACGACCGGTTGTGGGACATCCTCGCCGACGCCGACCTCATGTGTTTCCCGTCGGGAATGGATCAGGCTCCCAACGTGATTCTCGAAGCGGGCGCCGCGGGACTGCCCGTGATCGCCTCGACGGTGGGGTCGATTCCGGAAATGGTGGTCGACGGCGACACCGGCCTGCTCGTCGACCACGACGACGAGGACGCGCTCCTCGCCGCGATGCGTCTGCTGCTGGCCGATGGAATCCGCCGTCGCGAGATGGGCGCTTCGGCCCACGAGCGCATCGCCGAGCACTTCGATATCCGGACCACGGCCCACCGTCTGACCGAACTGTTGTACGAGGCGCACGGGTCGGTCGCTGCACGGTGACCGACCCGCTGCTTTTCGTCGCACACACCGGGCAGCGATCGGGCGCGGAGAAGGTCATGCTCGCGCTGATCGACCACGCACGGAGCGAAGGACGACGCGTGATCGTGGCATGTCCCGACGGGCCTCTCGCTGACGCTCTGCCCGGCGAGGTGGCGCGACTGGTGGTACCGCCGCTCGGGATGCAGGGACAGCAAGGTGTCCGTCGTGTGCTCGGCCTGGCATCTCTTCCCGTGAGGTGGGCGAGGGCCGGAGCCCGGATCCGCCGTGCGCAGTCCACCGAACATGCTCGAATCGTGTGTAATTCGTTGTTCGCGCTCCCGGCGGTCTCCCTGGCCGTCGCCGGAACCCGGCGCGCCGGACGTGTGGCATGGCTCGTACACGACACCCTGTCGTCTCGACGTCAGATCCTCGTCGCCCGACTCGGCCGACCCAGCGTCGGCACCGCTGTCGCCGTGTCGTGTGCGACGGCGGAACCCGTCCGGGCACTGGGATTTCGCACGGTCGTCGCTCGTAACGGTGTATCCGTCGGCGAGCGTCGCCGCGACCCGGCGGGGCCAGGCGCATCGCGCGTGGGCATCCTCGCCTCGATCACCGAGTGGAAGGGGCACCGGATTCTTCTGGAAGCGGTATCCCGCATTCCCGATGTCCGGCTGGATATCGCGGGCACGCCGTTTCCCGGCGACGAGGCATTCCTCGACGAGTTGCGCACCCGTGCTGCGATGCCCGATCTGCGTGGACGCGTCGTTTTCCTCGGGCATGTCCCTCCCGCGCAGGTGCTCGATACGTGGGACGTCCTGGTCTCGGCGAGCACGTCACCGGAAGCGGGGCCCCTCGGAGTGCTGGAGGCCATGGCGCACGGCGTGCCGGTACTGGGCACCGATCACGGCGGCACGGCGGAATACCTCGCAGACGGCGCCGGTGTGCTGGTTCCGCCCGGTGATCCGGAGGCTCTCGCCGAGGCGCTGACGTGCCTCCTCGACGACCCGGTAGCGCGGCGTGACATCTCCGATATCGCCCGGCAGCGCGTCTTGTCACTGCACGATATCGACCGAACGCTGCCGGACATGGCGTCCGCGCTGTGGGCATGAGTGCGGCCCGGCGCTCCGAGCAGGGGCACCGGCTCACGGAAGGCGCTCGCGCAGCGTGTCCTGAACGAGGCACTGTGCCGTCACACGCTGTTCCTGCCCTTTTCCGGTGTACTCGCGAGTAGCAATCGCATCGGGATAAAGTCTCTTCCGTTGCCCTCACATCCCATCGTGCGGGCGACTGCGCAGGCCGGTAACCCCCATCGCCGGCCTACGCAGAAGCCCCGGTCTACTCCACCAGAGTCGCCCGGGGCTTCACTCTTCCCGCCGACATTTCCGGCACACCGAACGTCGAAACAAGTTCTGCCAGAACTGTTGTCGCGACAGCACAGCGCGGGCACGGGAGCGTTTCCGAAGTAGGTGGCCGACGCGACCGTCCGGGAGGCGGATCCGAGGCAGCGGTGAACGGGCGCCGGAATCGAACCATCAGGGGAGAAGCATTCCGATGAACTCTGTCATCAACGAGCTGCCGTTGCGGCAGTGGGTATCACCGCGTTGGGCCTGTGCATTCCCGGTACCGTGTCGGCGGCGGGCCCGAGCGTCTCGGCCGCAGCGGAATCCGGTGCGATCGTCGTCGATTTCGATCTGAGCGCGGCAGAGGTGGATCGTGGGGTGAGCTGCGTGACCTACGTGCTCGAACCCGGAAACATCGACACCGCCGAGCCATCCGGACGTATCGACAATCAGCCTGCCGGATCCAGTTTTTCGGTACGAAACACCACTGCCCCCAGCGGTGTCTACGTCAACGAGGGGCATCCGATTCCAGGCCGGCCCGCACAATCACCGACGGCACCTACCAGGTGTTCTCGGGCTGCCAGGATGCGTCGGGCTCCCGGTGGGAAAACATCTACGCGGCAGACGGACGGCCCTTTACCGGCGGAATCGCGGTGACGGTCGGCGGTGGTGGCGACGCGGCACAGCCCGCACCGCGCTCGCAGTCCGAGCCCTCACAGAACACGCCTCCGGCACCGGGCGCGATCACGACGGTTCCGGGCTTCGAGTTGCCCAGCGGGGTCGTCGAGTTTCTTCGCGACCTGATCGGCAATCCTTCCTGACGTCCCCTTCCGTCGCACATCGGCGGCCCCCCGGCCCGGGGGG
>NZ_JAXION010000126.1:0-11742 GCF_049311045.1 Rhodococcus sp. 7Tela_A2
CCCCCCCGGGGGGCCCCCGCCCCCCCGGGGGGCACCCCGGGGCGCGCGCCGCGGCCCCCCCTACGACATGTGGAAATCCGGGATCCGCATCGGCGGCATCGCGGTGCGGGTGAACCAGTCCTTCCATTCGCGGGGCAGCGTGCGCTCGGTTTGTCCGACCTCGGTCGCCCGGCCCAGCAGCGCTACCGGGGACTCGTTGAACCGGAAGTTGTCCACCGCGGCCCGCACCTGCCCGTCCTCGATCAGGTACACCCCGTCGCGGGTCAGTCCGGTCATCAGCAGGCTCGCCGGGTCGACCTCGCGCAGATACCAGAGCGTGGTGAGCAGCAACCCGCGTTCCGTCCCGGCGATCATCTCGTCGAGGGACGCGCCGGTACCGCCGGTGAGCAGCAGGTTGTGACCCGGTGCGGTGGGCTGGGCGGAAAACTCCGCGGCGGCGGCACGCGGATAGGCCAGCGCGTGCACCGTCCCGTCCCGGATCCAGTCGACGCGGCCGGCGGGCAACCCGTTGTCGAACACCGACACCGCATCTGTCGAGGTGGTCGCCGTGACGAACGGCGCGTATTGCAGGCCCGGAGCCGCCGGATCGGAGGTCAAGGTCAGCGGCAGGCCGGTGAGTGTGTCGCCGAGGCGGGTGCCGTGCGGACCCGACCACACCGTGCGACCCTCGTGCGCGCCGCGGCCCTCCATCGACCACATCAGGGAAATCATCAGGTCCGCCACCGCGGAGGGCGGCAACACCGTCTCGTAACGCCCCGCCGGCACCGACACCGACGTCGCGGCCCAGTCCAGTCGTCGGGACAGGTCCTCGAGCAACCGGTCCATCCGAACATCGGTGAAATCGATGGTCCCCGCCCCGACCCACGCGCTGGCACCGTCGAGTCCGCCACGTTTGCCGGTGATCTCGAGGGACCCGTCGGGTTGCGTCCAGCGCCGCCGCAGCCCCGTCGAGGTCCCCAGCCAGGTGGTGCGCACCCGATGCTCCGCGAACCCGTACAGCGCGTCGGATCCGTCGAAACCGTGTGCCAGAGCACCTATGACGGGATCGAACACGTCGATGCCGGTGCGTCCGGCCGGTGCGTCCCAGTCGGCGGGTGTCCCGTCGCCGGCGACGAGCGGCACGGCGTCGCCGGCCGGTGGGGCGGCGCGGGCCGCGGCGTCGGCGGCCTCGGTCACCGCGGTGACCTCACCGCGGTGCACCAGCGGCGCGGTCACGATGCCGCACCGGGTACCGGATGTCGTGTGCCGCAGCGCGATCACTGTCGCCGTCCGCGCACGCGTCGACCCGTTGGTGGTCATCGAGTTGCCCGCCCACCGCAGCGCTGCTTCCTCGGTGTCGTCGACCAGAACGATCGTCTCGTCGGCCGTGGACGCGGCGAGCGCCACCTCCACGAGATCCGCTGCGGGGATCATCGGCTGCCTTCCTGCACGGTGTTGAGCACGTTGACGCCGCGCACGAGCACCGACGGGCACCCGTGGCTGACGGAGGCGACCTGGCCCGGTTGCGCCTTCCCGCAGTTCATGGCGCCGCCGAGTCGCCAGGTGGACGGCCCGCCGACCGCCTCGAGAGCACCCCAGAACTCGGTGGTGGTCGCCTGATACGCCACGTCGCGGACCTGCCCGACGAGCCGGCCCCCGCGAATCCGGTGGAACTGCTGACCGGTGAACTGGAAGTTGTAGCGCTGCATGTCGATCGACCAGCTCCGGTCCCCGACGATGTACAGGCCGTCCTCGACACCGGCGATCAGGTCGGCGGTGCTGCGATCGACGACGGGGTCCGGTTGCAGCGAGACGTTCGCCATCCGCTGGATCGGCACATGGTGGGCGGAGTCGGCGTAGGCGCAGCCGTTCGATCGCGCCGCCCCGAGTTTCGGCGCGAATGCCCGGTCGAGCTGATAGCCGACGAGCACCCCGTCGCGCACCAGATCCCACGACTGGGCGGCGACCCCGTCGTCGTCGAACCCGGTGGTGGCGAGGCCGTGCGCGGTGGTGCGGTCGGCGGTCACATGCATCGCGTCGCTGCCGTACCGCAACGTGCCCAGCCGGTCCGGGGTCGCGAACGACGTGCCGGCGTACGCGGCCTCGTAGCCGATCGCCCGGTCGTACTCGGTGGCGTGCCCGACCGATTCGTGGATGGTCAGCCACAGGTTGGTGGGGTCGATCACCAGGTCCGTCGGACCGGCCGTCACCGACGGTGCCTGCGCTTTCTCGGCCAGCAGGCCGGGGAGCCGGTCCAGTTCGTCCGTCCAGTCCCAGTGGGTGTCGGAACTCAGGTACTCCCAGCCGCGCCCGACCGGCGGCGCCAGGGTGCGCATCGACTCGAAGGTGCCCGCCCGGCGGTCCACGGTGACGGCCTCGAGTTGGGGGTGCACCCGCACCCGCTGCTGGGTGATCGACGATCCGGCCAGATCGGCGTAGAACGTCTGCTCCTTGACCTCCTCCACGCCGGCGGTGACGTGGTCGACGCCGGCCGCGTCGAGGAGGCGGCGGGAGAAATCGCCGAGCAGCGCCACCTTGTCGGTCGTGGGCACGGCGAACGGGTCGATCTCGTACGAGGAGGTCCACACCGCGTCCCGGTACACCGGCTCGTCCGCCCATTGCACCGGGTCCCGGTTCAGCGGCCGCACCGCCCGGGCGACCGCCACCGCCCGCGCCGCCGCGTCCGCCGCCCCCGCCGGTCCCGGCACCGGGTGCGACGCGAACCCCCAGGTGCCGTCGAGGAGGACCCGCACCGCGAGCCCGCAGTCGGTGCCGTCCACCGCGGCCTGCACCGCTCCGTCGCGCAGCGTCAGCGAGTGGGTGCGTACCCGCTGCACCCGCACGTCGGCATGCGTGGCCCCGGCGGCGCGAGCCACCGACAGTGCCGCATCGGCGGCGGCCCGCAGCGGCAGGGCCAGAAAATCGTCGTCCACACCGGTCACCGGCCTACCGTAGCGACTGTCTCACCCGAACTGCTGGAAGCCGAGCCGCACCGCCATCGCGACGACCACGACCAGCAGCACCACCCGCACGAACCCGGCACCGCGCTGCAACGCCATCCGGGAGCCGAGCATCGACCCGGCGACGTTGCACACCGCCATGGTCAGCCCGAGGGTCCACCACACGTGCCCGCCGATCGCGAAGACCGCCAGTGCGCCCACGTTCGAACCGAGGTTGATCACCTTCGCCATCGCGGCGGACTTGACGAACTCGCTGCCGAGCATCGCCGCGAAGATGAGGATCAGGAAGGTGCCGGTGCCCGGGCCGAGGATGCCGTCGTAGAACCCGATCACCGCGGCCGCGCCGACGATCACCGTCACGATGCGTGTCGCGCTCGGGCGGTGCTGCTCCGTTCCGGAGCCGAGCTTGGGTCGGGCCGCGACGAACACCGCCACCCCGACGAGCACCACGATCACGATGGGGATGAACACCTCGCGGTCGATCAGCGACACCGCGGCCGCGCCCGCCCCGGCGAAGACCGCCGCGACCAGCGCGGCCGGCGCCAGCACCGACCACCGCAACGGAATCCGGCGCGCGAAGGTCCACACCGCCGCGCCGGTCCCGAAGATCGCGGTGAGCTTGTTGGTGCCCAGCGCCGCCTGCGGCGCCAACTGAGGCGCGACCAGCAGCAACGCCGGCAACAAGATCAGCCCGCCGCCGCCGACCACCGCATCGACCCATCCGGCGGCCGTCGCCGCGGCCAGCAGCACGGCCCAGTCGCCCACATCCATGCGCGCCATTCGATCATGGGGCGAGCACACCGACCGGATCGCCTCCGCGTCTGTGCGCCGCGCCGGGAGCAAACTCGGCTTCTCGTACGTTGAACAAACGAGTCCCTCACCCGAGAGACGTTCGCGCCGGACCCGGCGTACGGAAGGACCCCGCGTGTACCTGTTGCTGTTCGTCGTCTACGTCGCCGCGGAGATCGCTGTGCTGGCCTGGCTCGGCTCCACCGTCGGCGCCCTCGCCACCGTGCTGATCTTCCTGGCTGTCAACGTCGCCGGGTATCTGGTGCTCGGCGCCCAGGGCCGCCGCGCGCTGCGCGGACTCGGCCGGCTCCGCAGTGGCCCCCTCCCGCCCACCGGCTCACCCGACAAGATGCTCACCGACGGTGCGCTCATCGGCGCCGGAGCCGGCCTCGTGCTGCTTCCCGGCTTGATCACCACCGTCCTGGGCATCGTGCTGCTGCTGCCGAGCCGCGCACTGCTCCGCCCGGTGGTGCGCGCCGTGGCCGCCCGCACCGCCCGCACCCACGCCGCCACCTGGCGCGGACAACGCCTGGTGGTGGTCGACGGTCAGGTCGTCGAGAACACCGTCGTCGGGGCGGCGCCCCATCTGCCCGGTGGCCCCGGCCGCGGCCCCGTCGGCACGACCCGGCCGGACGTGGTGGACGGCGAAATCCTCGAAGGGGAGATCGTCGAGACCCCGCGGCAGCCCCGCCGCCCGTGACGGGGCAGACTGGGCAGTTGTGAGTCCAGCACCGCACACCCAGCTCTTCGTCGGCGGCCGCATCTACAGTGCGAGCGCACCCGACGCCACCGCGATGGCCGTCACGGACGGAACGATCGTGTGGGTCGGGCAGGACCGCACCGGACGCGTCCTGCACCCCGACGCCGAGATCGTCGACCTGGACGGCGCGTTCGTCGCACCGGGATTCGTCGACACCCACGTGCATGTCACCGCCCACGGGCTCGCCCTGACCGGACTGGACCTCACCGGCGCCGCGAACCGTGACGACGTGCTCCGCCGGGTAGGGGAGTACGCCGCCGGCCGCGACGACGCCGTGATCTGGGGCCACGGCTGGGACGAAACCCGCTGGCCCGATCCCACCCCGCCCACCACCGACGAACTCGACGCCGCCGCACCCGGCCGCCTGGTGTACCTGGGACGGATCGACGCACATTCGGCGGCGGCCTCCACGGCGCGGCGCGGGGGCCCCCGCGCGCGCGCCCAGCACGGCGGCGACCCCCCCCCCCGCCCCCGCCCCCCCCCCCCCCCCCCCCCCCGGGGCCCCCCCCCCCCCCCGGGGCCGGCGCCCCCCCCCCCCGCGCTCGACGACTTCGCCGCGCACGGCATCGTCGCCGTCCACGAATGCGGCGGCCCCGACATCTCCGGCCGCGACGACTTCACTGAACTGCTCGCCACCGACCACCCGGTGGAGGTGCGCGGATACTGGGGACAGGCGGTCCGCACCGCCGACGACGCCACCGCCCTGCTCGCCGCGACCGGTGCGCACGCACTCGGCGGTGACCTGTTCGTGGACGGCGCGTTCGGATCGCACACCGCGTGGCTCGCCGCACCGTACGCAGACCGCCCCGACTGCCACGGCACCGCGTACCTGAGCACCGAGGAACTCGCCGACCACGTGCGGGCCTGCACCACCGCCGGCATCCAGGCCGGATTCCACGTCATCGGGGACGCCGCCGTCGCCGCCACCGTGGCGGCATTCGACGCGGTCGCCGCAGAACTGGGCGGACCGGCGGTCGGTGCACGCGGCCACCGTCTCGAGCATGTCGAGTCCATCACCGGCGCACAAGCCGAACAGCTCGCCCGGTACGGCGTGATCGCCAGCATGCAACCGATGTTCGACGCGTTGTGGGGCGGACCCGACGCGATGTACGCCCAGCGCCTGGGCACGGCGCGCGCCGCGACCCTCAACGCGTTCGCCGGTATCGCCTCGACCGGGATGTCCCTCGCGTTCGGTTCCGACGCGCCGGTGACTCCGCCCCGGCCCTGGCAGATGCTGCGCGCCGCAGTGCATCACCGCACCCCCGGAAGCGGCATCTCACCGCGAGCCGCATTCGCCGCCTCGACCCGCGGTGCGTGGCGCGCCGGTGGCGTGCGCGACGGGATGGCCGGAACTCTCGATCCGGGTGCCCCGGCGTCGTACGCGCTGTGGGAGGCGGGGGACCTGGTGATACGCGCCCCCAAGGACAGCGTGCAGCGCTGGTCGACCGACCCGCGCTCGCGGGTCGCGCCGCTGCCCGACCTCGCCGACGGCACCGACGATCCGGTACTGGTGCGCAGCGTGCACCGGGGCCACGTCGTGTACGCACGGTGACCGCACCGGCCGGCCCGACACGGAGGCGGACCGCCACCGTGGTGGGCCTGCGGATGGCCGCGGCGCTGCTCGCCGGAGTGCTGCTGTTCGCAAGCTTCCCGCCGCGACCGCTGTGGTTCCTCGCACCGGTCGGCATCGCCCTGCTCACCGCGGTACTCACGGTGCAACCGATGCGGCGACGCGCCGGTTTCGGATACGGCTACCTCGCCGGACTCGGGTTCCTGGTACCGCTGCTGCCCTGGGTAGGGGTCTATGTGGGGCCGCTGCCGTGGCTGGCGCTCGCCGCCGCGGAGGCGGTGTTCGTCGGCCTGTTCGGGGCACTGGCGGTGCATCTGCGCACCCTGCCCGCTGCGCCGTTGTGGATCGCGGCAGCGTGGAGCGCCACCGAATTCGCGCGCGCGTCGGTACCGTTCGGCGGATTCCCGTGGGGGCGGCTCGCGTTCGGGCAGCCCGACGGGGTGCTCGTGTCCCTCGCCGCGCTCGGCGGCGCCCCGCTCGTGTCGTTTGCCGTGGCGCTGACCGGCACCGGTCTCGCCGCGTTGGTCTCGGTCGTCGTGCGCAGCAACGGTGCCCGCCTCGACCGGCGGGGCGCCGTGCGGGCCGCGGCGTGGGCGGCGCTCGCGCCCCTGGCCGCGCTGGCGGTGTGGCCGCTGCTGCGCACCGACCCCGCCGACTCGCCGGTGGTGACGGTCGCGGCGATCCAGGGCAGCGTGCCGCGACTGGGCCTCGACTTCAACGCGCAACGCAAAGCGGTGCTCGACAACCATGTGGCGCGGACCCTGGAACTGGCCGCGGACGTGCGCGCCGGCGCGGTGCCGCAACCCGATGTGGTGATCTGGCCGGAGAACGCATCCGACATCGACCCGCTGCGCAACGCCGACGCCGCCCGCGACATCACGGCCGCGGCGGCAGCGGTACAGGCGCCGATCCTGGTCGGCACGGTGCTGCGCAACGACGACGGCACCACCAGCAACTCGGTGATCGTGTGGGACCCGCAAGCCGGACCCGGAGAGCAGCACGACAAGCGGATCATCCAGCCGTTCGGGGAGTATCTGCCCTACCGCTCGTTCTTCCGTCTGTTCTCCGAGTACGCCGACCGGGCGGGCAATTTCGTACCCGGCGACGGGGACGGGGCGGTCACCGCGGACGGCATCACCATCGGGGTCGCGACCTGCTACGAAGTCGCCTTCGATCGGGCGTTCTCCGATTCGGTGGACGCGGGTGCGCAACTGCTCGCGGTGCCCACCAACAACGCGACCTTCGGCGACACCGAGATGACGTATCAGCAGCTGGCGATGTCACGGGTGCGGGCGGTCGAACACGGCCGCACCGTTGTGGTCGCCGCCACCAGCGGGGTCAGCGCCATCGTCGATCCGGACGGGTCGGTGCAGCAACGCACCCCGCTGTTCGAGCCCGCAGCCCTGGTGGCGCAGGTGCCGTTGCGGGCAGACGTTACGCTGGCAAGTCGGCTCGGACCGATCCCGGAGCTCGTGCTCTGTGTCGGTGCCGTGGTCGCCGCCGGTCTCGCCCTCGTGCGTAGCCGACGTCAGAACGCCGGTCCGGGAGCAGACCCCGCGCCCGGCACCGCAGGAGCACCGGCCCCCGGCCGGTTCGACAGGGAGGACCTTTGATGGCATCGGCGACGCCGGCCGGGAACGACAGCGCACCCAGCGCCCGCACCCTGGTGATCATTCCGACGTACAACGAGCGCGACAACATCGGTCGGATCGTCGAGCGGCTGCACGCCGCCCTGCCCGGCACCGACGTGCTGATCGTCGACGACGGCAGCCCCGACGGCACCGGTGCGATCGCCGACGGCCTCGCCGCCGCGGACGACCGCATCCACGTGATGCACCGCACCGAGAAGAACGGGCTCGGCGCCGCCTACATCGCCGGGTTCCGGTGGGGACTGGACCGCGACTACACCGTGCTGGTGGAGATGGACGCCGACGGCAGCCACGCCCCCGAACAGCTGCATCTGCTGCTCGAGCGCGTCGACGCGGGCGCCGATCTGGTGCTCGGCTCCCGGTACGTGCCGGGTGGCACCGTGGTGAACTGGCCGTGGCACCGCGAGGTGCTCTCGCGCGGCGGCAACATCTATTCGCGTCTCGCGCTCGGGGTGAACGTCAGCGACATCACCGGGGGATACCGCGCCTACCGCCGCGAGGTGCTCGAAACCCTCGATCTCGACGCGATCGCCTCCCACGGCTACTGCTTCCAGGTGGATCTGGCGTGGCGGACGCTGCAGGCGGGGTTCACCGTCGCCGAGGTGCCGATCACGTTCACCGAACGGGAGATCGGGGAGTCGAAGATGAGCGGGAACATCGTGCAGGAGGCATTGCTGCGGGTGACGCTGTGGGGGCTGCGCAGCCGCTACGAGCGGGTGCGGGCGCTGCTGCAGCGCAACTGACCGCCGGCCCAGCCGCGCACGTCAGGACCGGCCTCGCCGGGCACGGTGCGCGTCGAACGTGTCGCCGGCGCCGACGGACGCACACAGGCGGCGGATCGCGCTGCAGTCCTGTACCACCGGTTGGTGCGCGGTCGCCGCGGCGGTGTCCGCGATCAGTTCCCGGCCGCCGGGGACCTGTTCGTGCGCGACGATCGCCGCCCAGGTGGTCATGTCGCCGCCGGTGAAGGCATCGACCCCGGCGGCGAGCGCGTCGAACAACAACTCACGGTCTGCGGCGTCCAGTTCGGCGAACACCGTGGTGAACAATTCCCCGGTGAGGGTGGCGTGGCACAGTTCGTCGCGCCGGTGGACCGCGACGGTGGCCCGGTTGACCGGTTGCACGGTCTCGTCGCCGGTGAACAGCGCGAGATACGCGCTGATCGACGTCTCGGCGACCGTGGTGAACGCCAGTTGCACCAGCGCCGCGTGCCGCGGATCGACGGCGCGCTGCAACTCCGCGCGGTGTGCGCGCAGGGTGCGGCAGGCGGGGAGTACCGCGTCGGGCAATGCCCAGCCACGCCCGCGGCGGGTGAGCGCATTGGCGTTCTGGTGCATGAGGGTGTGGTACTGCTCGTCGACCATCGCCTGCATCACCCCGACGACCACGGTGTCCGGCGGAGCGAGACCGAACACGTCGGAGGTGATCAGCCCGAAACCGGGATTGACCACGTACTGCTCGATGTCGATGACGTTCTTGTTGTAGGCGATCCACCCCCACGCCCGCAGCCGCGCGCGGGCGGGCTCGTCGAGTGCGAGGTACCGGGGATGGGTGTGGAACGGCAGCAGCGTGTCGGGGAAATCGTCGCGCGCGGATTCGAACAGCGCATCGAGGTCGGGTTCGGATTTCTTCACCGCGGCGCGCCGCGGCCACGACCGGGTCAGGCCGCGAATCACCGCGGCGGCGACCGGGTCGCCGGTGTCGTGGCCGGGAAGCTCCGGGGGCCGCAACCGGGCCCGCAGCTTCGCGGCGTCGCGATCGGTCATGGCGACACCCCGTTTCGCACGGCGTTCGGTTCGTGCAGGTCCGACGGGAGCAGGCCGAACAGTTCCCCGCACAGTGCCCGGTACTGCTCGCGGTCGTCGCCGAGGGCGCGGTAGCCGCGTGCGGTCAGCGCCGCGAACCGGTCGGGGTCCTCGGCCGCGTCGAGGTCGTCCAGGGCGGCGCGCAGGGCGCGGCGGGCGTCCGCGGCGTACGGATTGGCCACCTGGATGTCGTGATACACCGCCGGTGTGCCGGAGGCGATCCGGGCGAGCAGCGCCCGCAGCAGCACGTGCGGCGGGGGAGCGGCGGCGGTCGCGGCCGTCGGCGGTCCCAGCCGGTCGAGGGCACCGCCGAAGGCGAGAACCACCGCGTGGGTCAGCGCCTGGGTGGTCGCCGTCGCGCGGTCGTGCTCGGCGGCGCCGACCTCCACGACCCGCGCACCCCAGCGGCCTACCGCGTCGACGAACGCCCCGACTGCGGGGCCGTCCCGGTGCCGCACCGCGAGTACGGGGCGCCCGGCCCAGCCGAGCGCCGGAGCGAACATCGGATTGATACCGAGCGCCTCCCGGTCCGGCAGGCCGGTACCCAGCGCCGCAGCGAACGGGGTTTTCACCGACAACGTCTCTACCAGCAGCGCCTCGGGGCGCAGCAACCCGGCCAGGGCGGGCAACGCGGCTACGGCGACGGCGTCGGGGACGGCGAGGATCACCGTCGGCGCCGCGCGCACCGCCGCCGCGACGTCCGGGGTGGGCGCGGCGATGTCACCGGGCAGCACCGCGGCGCCGGCTGTGCTGGTCGTCGGGGCCGGAGCGCCGGGGTCGATCGCCAGCACGCGGTGGCCGTCGCCGGACAGGGCCGCGGTGAGCATCGCGCCGACCGCACCGCAGCCCCCCGCCACGACGACGCGGCCTGGTCCGCCGGCGGTCACGGCGCGGTGCCGTCGGGTCGGGCGCGGAGTGCGGCGTTGCCGTCGGCGGGATCGGCGTCGGTCTCGGCCAGGCAGCGCCGCATCACCAGCGATTTGACGAGCGTTTCCTCGAGTTCGTCGTCCGGGTCCGACAGCGCGACGATCGCGCCGCCGATACCGAAGGTGACCTGATGGTCGGTGGCGACCATCGTGCGGATCACGATCGACAGGTCGGCGGTGCCGGTGGGGGACAGGTAGCCGATCGCCCCGGAATACACCCCGCGCGGACCGTCCTCGAATTTGTCGATGATCTCCATGGTGCGCAGTTTCGGTGCGCCGGTCATGGACCCGCCGGGGAACGCGGCGCGCACACAGTCCACGGCGGTGACGTCGGGGCGCAGGGTCCCGCGCACGGTGGAGACGAGTTGGTGTACGGCGGAATAGGTTTCGATGTCGAAGAGTTTCGGCACGTGCACCGAACCCGGTCGGCACACGCGGGAGAGGTCGTTGCGCACCAGGTCGACGATCATCAGGTTCTCGGAGCGGTCCTTTTCGCTGACGAGCAGGCCGTCGCGCAGTGCGGCGTCCTCGCTGGCGGTGCGGCCCCGGGGCCGGGTGCCCTTGATCGGTTTCGACTCCACGGTGCCGTCCGCGCCGATCCGCAGGAACCGTTCCGGGGAGGCGCTGAGTACCGCCACCTCGGGGAAGTGCAGCAGCGCACTGTACGGGGTGGGGCTGATCTCCCGCAGTGTCCGGTAGGTGCGCAGCGGGTCGATGGTCCGGTCGACGGTCGCAGTGTTGGTCAGGCACACCTCGTACGTCTCGCCGCTGCGGATCTCGCTCTGGCACTGCTCGATCATTTCCAGGTAGTGCGCCGGTGTGTGCCGCAACCGGATCTGGAGATCGTCTTCGTCACGCAACAACGGCACCGCCGTCGGGGCGAGAACATCGGTGTCGGCGAGCGCGGCAAGCGCCGCGGCGGTGGCGTCGAACCACGCGACGGACGCGGGATCATCGGGTTCGTCCGACAACGCCAGGAGATAACAGCGGCCCGCCTCGTGGTCGAGGACGACCGCGCGGTCCGCGAACACCATCGAGGCGTCCGCGATCGGGGAGGTGTGCACCAGCTGCCCGCCGGCGTCGGCCTTGAGTTCGTACCCGAGGTAGCCGACGTATCCGAGTGCGAACGCGAACGGCAGATCGTCGCGGGGGGTGATGCGCCGTTCGGCGAGCCGCGCATCGAGGTGGTCGAAGAAGGTGCGGTGGTACTCGGCGACGGAGAGGTCGGCACCCGGGTTCGCGCCGCGCGCGAGGGTGAAGCGCAGTGCGTCGGCGCCGAAGCGGTCCACCCAGTCCAGCGGGTC